>JAIEQN010000060.1 GCA_019747685.1 Gemmataceae bacterium | reverse complement strand
CGGGATCGGGGAGTGGGGGTGAGATGCGTCCTGCATGTCAGCAGGTTACTGGCATCCCCACCAACGGGCCACTACCGGCGGCGGCCGATCGTCTCCGAGCCGACCTGCTCGCCTTCTCCTGGGCGGCGGCACCGCCGACACTTCCGCTCGCGGCCCTGGTCGCCCCCGACCTGCCGGCGGTGGAAGTCCGGACCACCCCGGAGCGGGAGGTGGTGTTCGTGCTCAGCCACATGGTCCACCACAACGCCCTGATCGCGGTCATCGCTCGGCTCGTCGGGGCCGTCCCGCCGGCCGACTTCGGGTACGCCCCGTCCACCACCGCCCACCTCCGGAGCCGGCCGTGTGCACCATGACCGTGGTCCCGCTCCCGGGCGGCCGGGTGCGGGTGGCGTTCAACCGGGACGAGCAGCGGTCCCGCCCGCCTGCCCGGCCGCCGCGGCGGTGGCGGGTGGGCGGCCGGCGGGCCGTTTTCCCGGTCGATCCCCAGTCCGGCGGCACCTGGCTGGCGGTGAACGACGCCGGCCTGCTCCTTGCCCTGTTGAACGTCAACCCGCACAACCCCGCCACCCGCCCGCGGGCGGCAGGGCGGAGCCGCGGGCAGGTAATTCCGGCCCTGCTCGGGTGTGACTCCCCGGCGGCCGCCGTGGGGACGGTGGAGGAGGTGATCGAGTACGCGGAGTTCGCCCCGTTCCGGCTGGTACTGGTCGGGAGCGGGGTGGCCGCCGACGTGCGGTGGGACGGCCTCCGGACGATGGTGGTGACCCGGCTGGTCGGGGGTGGACCGCTCCTGTACACCTCGTCCGGCCTCGGCGACCACTTGGTCGAAGACATCCGCCGGGAACTGTTCGAGGACGCCTTCGCCGGGCCGGCGGACGATTGGGCGGCAGCCCAGGACCGCTACCACCGATGTCCCCTGCCGGGCCGCGAGCACCTCGGGGTGAACATGGCTCGGGCGGACGCGCGGACCGTTAGTTACGCGGCCGTCGTCCTCGGGCCGGACGGGGCGGAGTTCACCTACCGGGCCGACGCGCCAGGGAGTGCGGGCGAGCCGGTCACGCTCGCCCTGCCGTTCACCGCGGCGGGTGTCGGATGATCCCGCCCCTGCCGTTCGACCCTGATATGATGGCCGGTCCGGTGGCGGTAATTCTCGCCGTCGTGCTGGCCACCTTCGTGTCCGAAGACCTGACGTGCGTGTCCGTCGGGCTGCTGGCGGCGGCCGGCCGGGTGGACCTCCTCACCGGACTGGCCGGCTGCTTCGTCGGCATCGTGCTCGGCGACTTCGGCGTCTGGCTGCTCGGCCGGGCGGCCGGTCGGCGGGTGCTCGGCTGGCGGTGGGGCCGGCGGGTGCTGCCGGAGCGGCGGCTGGCGGAGCTGTCGGGCCTGCTCTGCCGACAGGGCGGGCGGGCCGCGATCGTCTCCCGGTTCCTGCCCGGCACCCGGGTGCCGCTGTTCCTGGCGGCCGGCGTCCTCGGCACCTGCTGGTGGCGGTTCCTCGGCTGGGCGGTGGTCGCCGCCGCGGTCTGGACGCCGGCGCTGGTGCTGGCCGTCGCCCTGCTCGGCGACGTGCTGGTCGGCCCGCTGCTGGAGGTCTCACATGCCGGCTGGATGGTCCTCCCGGTCGTCGCGACGTCACTCTACCTCGCGCTGCGGGTCGCCCCGAAGCTGACGACCCCGGCGGGCCGGGCAGGTACGTCGGCCCGGCTGGCACGGCTCTGGCGGTGGGAGTTCTGGCCGGCCTGGGTGTTCTACCTGCCGATCGGCCCGTGGTACGCTTGGCTGGCCGTGCGGCACCGCGGGCTGACCGTCTGGACGGCGGCCAACCCCGGTCTGCCGGCCGGCGGGGTGGTCGGCGAGTCGAAGGCGGACATCCTGGCCCGGCTGCCGGCCGAGTGGACCGTCCCGACGCTGCTAGTGCCGTGTGGTGAGGCCGGCCGGCGGGCACAGACCGCCTTGGCAACCGTCGGCGAGCGGGGCTGGGCGTACCCGCTGGTGCTCAAGCCCGACGCCGGCCAGCGGGGGGCCGGGGTGAAGCTGTGCCGGGACGCGGCGGACGTGGACAAGTACCTGTCCGCCAACCCCGACCCGGTGATCGCCCAGCCGTACCACCCGGGGCCGTTCGAGGCCGGCGTGTTCTACTACCGGCTCCCGGGAGAGCCGGAGGGGCACATCTTTTCGGTCACCGACAAGGTGTTCCCGGTGCTGGTCGGGGACGGCCGGTCCACGCTGGAGGAGTTGGTCTGGCGGCACCCGCGGTACCGCATGCAGGCCGGCACGTTCCTCGCCCGCCACGCCGCCGACCGTGATCGCGTGTTGCCAGACGGCGAGCGGTGGCCGCTGGCACTCGCCGGCAACCACTGCCAGGGGACACTGTTCCGGGACGGCGGGCGGCTCGTCACGCCGGCCCTCGAACGCCGGATCGACGCCATCGCCCGGACGTTCGACGGCTTCCACTTCGGCCGGTTCGACGTGCGGTACGCGGACGAGGCCGAGTTCAGAGCCGGCCGCGGGTTCGCGGTGGTCGAGCTGAACGGGGCGACGTCCGAATCGACCAACCTGTACGACCCGTCCTGGCCGCTCTGGCGGGCCTACCGGACGCTGTTCCGGCAGTGGGCCATCCTGTTCCGGATCGGCCGCGCGAACCGGGACCGCGGCCACCCCGCGGTGACGGTCCGGGAGCTTCTGGGGCTGATCCGAGCCCACTACCGCGGGCGGACGGTGGCCGCCCTCTCGGACTGAAGCGGGCCGCACGGAGAGTACGGATGAACGTCCTCGTCACCGCCGGGAACACCCAGACCCCGATCGACCGGGTGCGGTGCATCACCAACGTCTTCTCCGGCCGGACCGGGGCGCAGGTGGCGGCAGCCGCCTTCGACCGCGGGCACACCGTCACCCTGTTGACATCCCACCCGGACGTGCTTGCCGCTGTCCCCGCTGTCCGGCCCCGTACCGGTCCGGACTGGCGGGTCTGCTCGTACCAGACGTTCGACGATCTAGAGCGGTTGATGGCCGACGCGGTCTCGGCCGGCGGGTACGACGCGGTCGTCCACGCGGCGGCCGTGAGCGACTACCACGTCGCCGGCGTCCTCGCCCGGCGAGACGGCGATCTGGTGGACGCGGCCGCCAGCAAAATCAAGGGGGACCACCCGGAGCTGTGGCTGCGGCTCGTCCCGGCCCCGAAGCTGGTGGACAAGGTGCGGGCCGGGTGGGGGTTCCGGGGGGTGTTGGTGAAGTTCAAGCTGGAGGTCGGGGTGACGGACGCCGAGCTGCTCGCCACCGCCGAGCGGTCCCGGACGGCGTCGGCCGCCGACCTGATGATCGCCAACACCCTGGAGGGGATGCACGGCTGGGCGCTCGTCGGGGCCGGCGACTCCTATCGGCGGGTCGCCCGTCCCGACCTCGCCTGGGCGCTGGTGGCCGAGGTGGAGCGACTGCACCACGGGCCGGCCGGGGCCGACTCGTGACCGGGGCGAGAATGAAGTCATTCGCCTGGCGACATTGGCGGGCCGGGTATGTGGTAGCCGTGGCCGCGTCGTGTGTGTTCCAGACCGTCCGACCGGGCCTGCCTTCCCCTGCTCCCGGGCATTCGGTAGCGTCCGTCGCCCGGCAGGCGGCGGACGGCCCGCGGCCAGGCCCGGCGGTCGAAGTCGCGTACCAGGACCACGGGGCCGGGCCGGTCGTCGTCCTGCTCCACGGCAGCCCCGGGGCTGTGGCCGACTTCCGCCACCTGCTGCCGCACCTGGCCGGGTTCCGGGTGCTGGTGCCCGACCTGCCTGGGTTCGGCCGGTCGTCCCGGTGGCTGCCGGACTACTCGGTCGCCGCCCACGCCCGGTACGTGCTCGCCTGGCTCGACGCC
This sequence comes from Gemmataceae bacterium, assembly GCA_019747685.1. GTDB lineage: Bacteria > Planctomycetota > Planctomycetia > Gemmatales > Gemmataceae > Urbifossiella. The sequence continues at coordinate 47,353 of JAIEQN010000060.1, read as the reverse complement.
CTCGGCGTGGCCGAGTTCCAGGTCGTCGGATTCTCGCAGGGGAGCGGCGTCGCGCTCCACCTGGCCGACCTCGCCCCGAACCGGGTGCGGTCGGTTGCCCTGTTCGGCGGGATCGGTGTCCAGGAGGGGGAGGGGAGCGGCGACTACCACTTGGAACACGCCAAGTACGCCGGACTGGGGGCGGCCGCTGTCGTCGCGCCCGAGTTCGTGCCGCACTTCGGACTGCTCGGATCGCGGTCGTTCCGGTGGACGTTCTTCCGCAACTTCTGGGACACCGACCAGCGGCCGCTCCGCGGCGTCCTGGAACGCCTCCGCCCACCACTGCTCGTCCTTCACGGTCGGCGGGACCCGCTGGTGCCGGCGTGGGCCGCAGTCGAACACCACCGGCTCCACCCGGACGGTGAGCTTCACCTGTTCCCGGACAGCCACTTCATGCTCTTTTCGGCCGACGGTACAGACCGGCTGGCGGCCGCCCTGGCGCCGTTCCTCGACCGCCACTGTGGTCCCGCCCCTGCGCCGCCCCGGTCGCGGGTCGTCTGGTACGGCGAGGCGGGGGTGGCGGTGACCGACGACCCGCCCGACCTGCCGGCCCGGACGCTGTGGCCGGCGGGCATTCAGTTCGGCGTTCCGTTCAGCCTGGGGCTGCTTAGCCCGGTTGGGGGATGCGTGGTCACGGGCCTCTCAGCCGGGTGGGACCGGATCGACCCGTTCGCCGGGTGGCTGGGGTGCGCGCTCGGCGGGCTGGCTCGCCGCCTCGCTGCCGACCGGAGGGCGACGGTGGCGCTGGCGCGCTGGCTGCCCCTGTCCGCCGGCCTGGTCATCGGATCGACCCTCATCGCCGCGGCGGTCTGGTGGTGGGGGTCCGTTTTCGGGCTGTGCCTGGTCAGCCTCTGGTTACTTCGCCGGAAAAATACTTGCAAGCGGGCGTAACCGATCCGGCCCTGCGGAATCTAACCCGTGGGAAGCACCTCTCCCCCACAGCCGACGGTCGGTCGGCATTCCGTCCCAGGTCCGGACCAGGAGATCTTCATGACAAGCACCGCTGAGGCCTCCATCGGCGGGTACAGTCCAGTGTCCTACTTCGAGGCCCACAAGCCCGAGTTGGGCCGGGCCGAGTTCCACGCCGATCATCTCGGCAAGCGCTACCTGTTCACGTCGGCCGCCCAAGTCGCCACCTTCCAGAAGAATCCGGCCAAGTACACCCCGGCGTTCGGCGGCACCTGCGCCTTCGGCCACTCGGTCGAGAAGGAGTTCCCGGTCGATCCGACCTGCTTCAAGATCGCGGACGGCAAGCTGCTGCTGTTCCTGAAGAGCGCCGACGTGGACGCCAAGGCCCTGTGGGAGAAGGACGGCGACGCGGCCTGCATGGTCAAGGCGAACAAGCACTACGCCCAGGCCAAGCACGGTTGAGTCAGTTCGGGCGGTTTACCGAAGTTGCCGGGTGAGGCAGGAAGCGGCCGCACCCGACGAAATCCGCCGGGCCGAGATGTGCCTCGGCCACGGTCTGTTCCTTGGGACTCGTCTGGCACGACGGGTCTCACCATCACCCCATCCGGGGTTTCTCGTCGTGCCTGTCCCCGTTTGAAGGAGTCTCCTCATGTCCAGATCGATTCGCGGCTGGGTGGGCGGTGGCGTGGCCATCGCCGGCGTGCTCGCCTTCACCCTGTGGAACGTGGCCCAACCGTCCGCCGTCATCGCCGCCGATAAGCCGGCCGACAAGCCGGTGGTGGAGTTCAGCGACGACGGGAAGATGAAACAGCCCACCGGCTACCGCAAGTGGCCGTTCGTCGGCACCCCCGTCACCCCGAACGACATGAACGGAGGGGACGCCCCGTTCCCCGAGTTCCACATCGTCTACATGGATCCGGACAGCTTCGTCCACTACGAGAAGACCGGCGAGTACCGCGACGGGACCGTGCTCGTCAAAGAGTTGACGAGCGTCGGGACCAAGGAAGCGACCAGCGGCAAGGGGTACTTCATGGGCGAGTACATCGGTCTGGAGGTGTCGATGAAAGACGCCAAGCGGTTCAAGGACGAGCCGGGGAACTGGGCGTACTTCAGCTTCGGCCACAAGTACCCGCTCAAGGAGACGGCCACCACGGCTGCCACCGCCTCGTGCAACGCCTGCCATCAGGCGAACGCCAAGCAGGACTACGTGTTCACCCAGTACTACCCGGTCCTGCGGGCGGCGGCCCCGAAGAAGTAGCGATCAGGTGGCGACGGCCTGTAGGAACCGCATCAACACCCCAACGTGACCGCGCTCAAGATCCTTGGTCGCGGTCACGAGCGTGACGCGCCGGTGGGTGAGTGAGCGAAGCGTCTGCTCGATCTCCAGTCGCCGACCGACCAGTTCCGCCGTGTAGCGTGCGGCGAAATCGTCGGACCGCCCGGAGGCCGCGTGGTACCACTTCCTCAGCTCGTCGGACGGGGTGAACGCCAGCGGCCACAGATCGATCCGCGCGGCCTCCTTGGACACGCCTCTCGGCCACAGGCGATCGACGAGAACGCGACACCCGTCCTCCTCACCAACTTCGTCGTAAACCCGTTTCGCCACGATCTCGGCCGGCATGACAACATCCCTCGAACCACCATCATGAGGATCTCGGATGACCGTGTCAACTCCCCGCCGGGCCTGCCGCGCCGGTGCCATCACCGCGGCCGCCCTCGTCGGCGGCCTCGGACACTGGTCCGGGTCGGTCACCCCAAGCCGCTCGGCGGTGGCGGCCGAGCCGGAGAAGTTCTCCGCGTACGTCGACGACAAGGGGAACATCACGCTCCCGGCCGACTATAGGACGGCGTTCACGCACCTGGGTACCTTCGCGACGGCGAGCAAAGTTGGTGGTCCTGTCGATCAACTCCACGGCGTGTATGCGCGACCGGAGGACGTGAAAGCGTATCAGACGGACGGCAAATTCCCGGACGGGGCGGTCATCGTGAAAGACGTGTACAAGACCAAGACCGCGGACCTGACAACCGGCACCGTGACGTGGGCGACCGACATCGACATCTGGTTCGTGATGGTCAAGGACGCGAAGGGCCGGTTCAATCGGAACGACCTGTGGGGCGACGGGTGGGGGTGGGCGCTGTTCCAGAGCAAAAACCCGACAAAGCAGACCGCCACCGACTACAAGACGGACTGCCGGGCGTGCCACGTCCCAGCCAAGCAGGACGACTGGCTGTACGTTCGCGGATACCCGGTGCTGAAGGACAAGCCGAAGGGAAAGTAGCCGGCCGCCACGACCCCGGGAACGTTTACCGCCCGTCGGGCGGTCAGTAACCGTTCCGGCCCGCCGGCATCCAACCCCGGTCGAGACGCTATTGCCGAATCTACGACTCCGGAGGAGCAGCGATGCTGAAGTACATGCTCAGACTGGCGACGGCGACGAAGGGGCTGTTGGCGGCCGTGTTCGCGACGGTCGCGGTCGGGGCGTCCGCTGCGGCCGAGAAGCCGCCAGCGGTCGGCGACCAGGCCAAGGACTTCGAGCTGACCGCCCTCGGCGGGGACGCGGTGAAGCTGTCCAAGCTGACCGAAGCCGGGCCGGTGGTGCTGGTGGTCCTCCGCGGTTATCCCGGCTACCAGTGCCCGCTCTGCACCCGCCAGGCCGGCGAGTTCCTGGGCAAGGCCGACGAGTTCAAGGCGGCCGGGGCGAAGGTGGTTCTCGTCTACCCCGGGCCGGCCGAGAAGCTGAAGGAGCGGGCCGGGGAATTCGTAAAAGGGAAAGACTACCCGGACCACTTCCAGCTCCTGCTCGACCCGGACTACACGTTCACCACCGCCTACGGACTGCGGTGGGACGCGAAGAACGAGACCGCTTACCCGGCCACCTTCGTCCTCGACGGCAAGCGGGCCGTACGATTCGCCAAGGTTAGCACCGGGCACGGCGACCGGGCGAAGGTGGCGGACGTGCTGAAAGCACTGGCGGCCAAGTAGCGGTCGGAAGTGACACCAGGAGGGGCGGATGGACGGCACCAAGCGGATCGTGATCCTGGGCGGCGGGTTCGCCGGGGTGACGGCGGCCTGCCGGCTGGAGCGGCACTTCGGCCGGCGGGCCGAAGTGCAGGTGACGATCGTGGACGCGGAGAACTTCTCCCTGTTCACCCCGTTGCTGCCCGAGGTGCCGTCCGGCTCACTCCAGGCCAAGCACATCGTCTACCCGCTCCGGGCGGCCCTCCGCAGGACGGCGGTGCGGCAGGCCGAGGTGCGGCACATCGACCTCGACGGGCGGGTGGTGGTGGCCGCCCACTGCGCCAAGTGCCACGAGGCCCCGCTGCCCTACGACCACCTGGTCCTGGCGTTCGGCGGGGCCACCAACTTCTTCGGCCTGCCGGGGTTGGCCGAGTACGCCCGCACCATGAAGTCGCTGGCCGACGCAACGGCCTTGCACGCCCACCTCATCGACAAGCTGGAACATGCCGAGCTTGAGGACGACCCGGCGGCCCGCCGCGGGCTGCTCACGTTCGTCGTCGCCGGTGGCGGGTTCGCCGGTGTGGAGACCGCCGCCCAGGTGAACGACTTCGTCCGGGCGGCCGGCCAGTTCTACCCGCGCATCGACCCGACCGCGGTGCGGGTGGTGCTGGTCCACTCCGGCCCACGAGTACTGCCGGAGGTGAGCGAGAAGCTGTCCGCCTACGCCCTCGGCCAGCTCGGCCGGCGGGGCGTCGAGGTGCGGCTCGGCACCCGCGTGAAGGGGGCGACCGCGGACCGGGTGGCCCTGTCCACCGGCGAGGAGCTGGCCTGCCACACCCTGGTGTGGGCGGCCGGCGTGGCCCCGCACCCGCTGCTCGCGGCCCTCGACCTGCCGAAGGGGGCGGGCGGAAGGGTCGAGGTCGATGCCTGCCTGCGGTCGGTCGGCCGGCCGGAGGTGTGGGCGCTCGGCGACTGCGCGGCCGTGCCCGACCTGGCCCGCGAGGGGGTGTGCCCGCCGACCGCCCAGCACGCCCTGCGGCAGGGCAAGGTGGTGGCCGACAACGTGGCCGCCGCCTTGGCCGGCGGCGACCCGACGCCGTTCAAGTACAAGCCGCTCGGGCTGATGGCCGGCCTCGGCCGGCGGTCGGCGGTGGCCGAGGTGATGGGGCTGCGGTTCAGCGGCTTCTTCGCCTGGTGGCTGTGGCGGACGGTGTACCTGATGAAGCTGCCGGGGTTCGAGCGGAAGGTGCGGGTGGCCCTCGACTGGACGCTCGACCTGTTCTTCGCCCGGGACATCGTCTACCTGCGGTCGCTGCACACGACCGGAGGCGCGGCGGCCGTCCCGGTGAACGTCCCCGACCCCCATCCGGCCGAATCGGCGTCGGCACCGAGGTAATCATGACCACCAGTGACCGGCTGCGGATGATCGGCACCCACGTCGCCCGGTACGGGCTGGTGGTCGTGTTGCTCTGGATCGGTGGGATGAAGTTTACTGCCTATGAGGCCGAGGGGATCAAGCCGATGGCGGCCAACAGCCCGCTGACAGGCTGGGCGTATGGCGTCCTGAGCGTGACGGCGTTCTCGGCCGTGCTGGGTGTGATCGAGATCGCCATCGCGGTGCTGATCGCCCTGCGGCCGGTGTGGCCGATCGGCTCGGCCGCCGGCAGCGGGCTGGCGGCCGGCATGTTCCTGACCACCTTCAGCTTCCTGTTCACCACCCCGGGGTGGGAGCCGACCCTGGGCGGGTTCCCGGCCCTGTCGGCGATGCCGGGGCAGTTCGTGCTCAAGGACATCGTGTTGCTGGGCGTCGCCTTGTGGACGGCCGGCGAGGCGCTGGCGGCTCGCCCGGCCCGGCGGGTCGCACTACCGGCCGCCACTCTCTCAAGCCGCGATCGGCCGCGTGAGGATGAAGATGATCCCGTCTGACCCGCACCCGCTCCAGTGCATGGAGATCTGGCAGGGCAGCCGGACGGCCGAGCGGGTCGTCAGCACCCCCGGGCTGGACGCCTGGGTGTTCAGCCGCCCGTTCGAGGGGGCCGCCCGCGGCGGCGACGTACACTACGTGTCGCTCTGCGGGGGCGGGTCGATCACCCGCCTCGTCGTGGCCGACGTCGCCGGGCACGGGGCGGTCGTGGCCGACGTGGCGCGGTCGCTGCGGCGGCTGATGCGACGGAACATCAACCGCCGGAGCCAGACCCGGCTGGCCCGGGCCTTGAACCGGGAGTTCACCGCCCTCGCCCGGTCCGACCGGTTCGCCACCGCCGTGGTCGCCACCTACCTGACCGGCGGCCGGCTGACGATCTGCAACGCCGGCCACCCGCGACCGCTGTGGTACCGGGCCGCGGGCGGGGGGTGGGAGGTGCTGGCCGGCGGGCCGGAGCCGGCCGCCGGCAACCTGCCCCTCGGGGTGGACGACGGCACGACGTACAGCCAGTTCGCCGTCGAACTCGGGCGTGGGGATGTGGTCGTGTTCTACACCGACGCCCTGACCGAGGCCCGCGACCCGGCGGACCGACAGCTCGGCGAGGCGGGCCTCCTCGGGCTGGCCGCCGGGCTGGCCACCCCGACCGACCCGCGGGCGTTCGGGCGGGGCCTGCTGGCGGCCGTGGACGCCTTCCGCGGCGGGCGGCCGGCCGACGACGACCTGACGGCCCTGGTCCTGTATCACAACGCCGGGCCGGCCCGGCGGCCGGGCCTCGGCGAGACGCTCGGCGCGTACGCGAAGCTGCTCGGGCTGCGGTCGGTGTAGCTCGCCCGCCGGGGTCGATCGCCGAAGCGGCAAGCAGCGCTGTTCGCCGGCGGCCCGGCCTTCGAACCCGCCGGCCCGGAACGCCCCGTTGGCAGTCCAGGCCGGCTCCACTCCCGACCAACGGACCTGGAGACTCGTCATGACCATGCGATTCATCGACCGCCGGATCCACGCCTACATCGACTACCCGATCGCCGCCGCCCTGCTGGTGCTCCCGTTCGTGCTGGGGCTGGGCGGGTCGAACCCGGCCGCCAAGTGGCTGTCCGTCGTAGTCGGGGCGGCCGCACTCGTGCTCACCGTGTTCACCGACCACGAGACCGGCCTGATCCGGGTGGTGCCGTACTGGCTGCACGTGGCGGTCGACCGGCTGGTCGGGGTGACCTTCGCGGTCGCCCCGCTGGTCCTCGGGTTCGTCGGCCTGGACGCCTGGTACTACTGGGCGAACGCGGCGGCCGTGCTGGCAGCGACGTTCGTGTTCAACGCCGCCACCCGGCCGCCGACCGTGTCGGCCCGGCCGTCCGGGGTTGCGGTCGGTGCCTGACTGCGGCCCGGCTCACGTCGGGGTGCTGCCCAGCCACCCGGCGTACAGCTCCGGCCGGCGGTGCCGCAAGAACAGCCGGCGGGCGAACGACCGGTCGCAGGCTGTCAGGTCGAGGTCGGCGACCAACACCTCCTCGGTGCCGGTCCCGGCCCGGGCCAGCATGACCCCGTCCGGGCCGCACACGAACGACTCGCCGGCGAAGTCGAGTTCCTCCTCCCGGCCGACCCGGTTACACAGTCCCACGAAGTATCCGTTCTGGAACGCCGCCACCTGCAGTTCGGCCTCGTACAGCCCCTCCGGCCACTCGCCGGCGGTGCCGGCCTAGGGGACGATCACCACGTCCGCGTCCCGCACCGCCCGCATGGCCTCCGGGAAATGCCGGTCGTAGCAGATGACGACGCCCACCCGCCCGGTCCGGGTGGCGTACACCGGCAGGCCGCCGTCGCCGGGGGCGTAGTACCCCTGCTCGTGGAACCCCGCGAAGTCGGTGATGTGGGCCATGCGGGTGACGCCGAGCAGGGTGCCGTCGGCGTCGATCACCGGCGAGCTGTCGAAGCAGTGATCGCCGGCCCGCTCGAACAGGTTGGCCACAATGATGACGCCGTACCGGCGGGCGGCGGCACATAAGGCGTCAGCAGTCGGGCCGGGGATCGGCTCGGCCAGGTGGGCGACCGGCCCGGCCGCCGGCACCCGCGGGTAGAACGGCTCGAACCCCAGTTCGGCGAACGCCACCAGGTTCGCGCCACCGGCGGCGGCGGCCTCGATCGCGGCCAGCCCGCGGAGCAGGTTGGCCGCTTTGTTCGATCCTGCGGAATGCTGCACGAGCGCGACTCGCATCACTTCCCCTCCGCGGCGCGGGGGGTGAACGTCATAGCTGCCGAGTTCATACAGTACCGCATCCCGGTCGGCCGGGGGCCGTCGTCGAACACGTGCCCCAGGTGGGCGTCGCACCGCGGGCACAGTACCTCGGTGCGGGAGCCGTCCGGGTCCTCGTGCAGGGCGACGGCGGCGGGGCTGGCCGGCCGCCAGTAGCTCGGCCAGCCGGTGCCGGAGTCGAACTTGGCGGCCGAGTCGAACAGCGGCCGTTCGCACCCCACGCAGTGGTACACCCCGTCGGCGTGGTGATCCCAGAACGCCCCGCGGAACGGCCGCTCGGTGCCGGCCCGGCGGGTCACCCGGTACGCCTCGGGGCTGAGCCGCGTCCGCCATTCGCTGTCCGCCAGCTCCACCCGCTCGCCGGGCGGCAGGGTTGGTGACGGCACCTCACGTGCCGGCCGCACCGACAGCGGGCCGTTCACCAGGTACGCCAGGCCCACCGCCACGCCGAGCGCCAGCGTGACGCCCGCCACCGATCGACTCGTCATGATGCTCTCCCGTTCGGGTGCGAGGCACACCGTTCTTTGATCGCCGCCTCGTCCGGGTATAGATGGCCGAGAGCCGTCTGCTTACCCCTCATCCGAGTGCCGCCGTGTCCGACGTCCCCGATTCCCCTTGCCCGGCCGGCTGCCGGTGGCACGCCTGGCGGGGGCCGCTGTGGGCGGCCGCCGGCTGGCTAGCCGCCGCCGGTGGGGCCGTGTCCGTGGCCGCCCTGCCGCTGGACGTGGGCGAGTCGCTGTGCGGCATGTGGGGCTGCTTCCCGCCGCTGCCGCCCCTCCTGGCCGTCCACCTGCTGTGGGCGGTCGGGCTGGGGGCCGGTGTCTGGGCCGTCCGTCGGCTACGGCCGGGGATGGTCCGACCGGCCGGCGTCGTCCTGTTTCTGGCCGCGCTGGTGGTGGCCGGCGCGGTGATCGGTCGAGACCTGATCGAGTGGGTCGAGTGGGTGCCGGCCGAAGACCGCCACCTCTGGCCGCTGCGGGTAGCACACGCCGTCGCCACCCGCACCGACCTGCCACTTGCCCAGGGGCTGGCCGCCGGGGCGGCCCTGACGGCCCTCGGCCGGCGGGTCACTCGGGCTGCAGCTTGTCGCCGAACACCGCCCGCAACTTGTCCAGTTTCGGGGCGATGACCGCCCGGCAGTACCCGGCCCGGCGGTTGTTGGCGAAGTAGTCCTGGTGCTCGCCCTCGGCCGGGTAGAACGCCGCGAACGGCACCACCACCGTCACCACCGGGTCGGGGTAGACGCCGGCCGCGTCGATGGCCGCCTTGTACCGCTCGGCCTGCTCCCGCTGGCGGTTGGAGTGGGCGAACACCACGGAACGGTACTGCGGGCCGGCGTCCGCCCCCTGCCGGTCGGGGGTGGTCGGGTCGTGCGACCGCCAGAACACGTGCAGCAGTTCCGGGTAGCTCACCACGGCCGGGTCGAACCTCACCTGCACCGCCTCGGCGTGGCCGGTGCCGCCGCCGCACACCGTTTTGTACGTGGCGTCCGCGGCCGTGCCGCCGCTGTAACCGGACGCCACCCCCGTCACACCCTTCACCCGGCGGAACAGCGCGTCGGTGGACCAGAAGCAGCCGGCCCCGAAGGTGGCGACCGTCGGCTCGTCCGGGTCGACCGCGGCCGGCTCGGGGGCGGGAAAGTCGGCCGGCGGCGTGAACGCCCGGCGGGGGACGGCCAGCAGCACGCCGGCCGCGGTCAGGCCGGCGATGGTCAGCCACGCAAGTCGTCGGATCACGGGCGGTTCCCCAGTTGTGTGCGGGTTGGATGCCCCGCCCCCGTGGCCGGTTACGGGCCACCGGCGGCCGGGAGCGTGGCGGCCGTGTCCAGGAAGTCCCGGAGGGCGGCGAAGAAGCCGGCCGTCAGCGGGTCGTCGTGGTCGCTGCCGGCGATCGGGTGGAACCGCTTCGGGCCGGCCGCGGCCGCGAACAGCCGCTCGCCCTGTCGGAATGGAATCAGCCGGTCCTTCGTGCCGGAGGCGACGAACGTCGGCTGCGGGCAGCGGCCGATCTTGGCCAGGCTGTCGAACCGGGTCCGCACCAGCGGCTGGACCGGCAGGCCGAGGAGCAGGTGGGCGGCCACGTCCGGGACGCTCGTGAACGTCTTGACCAGGACCACCGCCCGGGCCGGCCGGCGGGAGGCCACGTCTACCGCCACCCCGCCGCCGAGCGACACCCCCACGAGCGTGACCCGGTCGGCCGGGAACCCGTTAGCCGTCAGCCAGTCGTACCCGGCGTCGGCCGCGGCATAGCACCCGGCCTCCGACGGCCGCCCGCCGCTCCCCCCGTACCCCGGGTAGTCGAACACCAGTACCGATTGGCCGAGTTCGGCCATCACCCGGGCCACCGGCTCGGCCCGGTCGGACAGGTCGCCGGCGTTCCCGTGGCAGTACAGGACCGCCTCGCCGGCCCCCGGGACCGGACACCACCACGCCCGCACCGGCGTCCCGTCGGCCGTCGTCAGGTCGAGCGGGTACGCCCGCCGGTCCGGGGCGGTACCCGACAGCGGGATGCCGGCCGCCCCGTCCGACGGCTCGGGTGTGTGCGTCGGGCGGAAGACGAGGTGCCGTTCCACCGATTGGCACCCGCCGGCCGCGACGGCGAGTGCGGCGAGCATCAGATAGAGCGTCCGCGGCATGGACGGACCCGTCTCGGCCGGCGTGTCGGTCGTCACCGGCGCACACATACCCGGACCGTCGGCCGGCGGCGAGGCCGGGTTCCCTGGCCGGGCGTAACCCGGCACCCGCCGCCGGCATCCAACCCGACCGGCCGTCCGGCCGTCCGGCCGTCCGGCCGTCACACGGAGAGCACGCCATGTCCGTCAAGTGGGTGATCGCGGCCGGGACGGTCGGTCTCGGGATTTGGGCCGTCCTCTGCACCGCCCCGGCCGGCGGAGCCGACCGGCCGACGCCGGCCCCGGAATTCGACGGGGTGACGGGCTGGGTGAATACGAAACCGCTCAAGCTGTCCGACCAGAAGGGGAAGGTCGTGGTCCTCCACTTCTGGACAAACGGGTGCATCAACTGTGTCCACAACTACCCGCACTACCGGGCCTGGCAGGACCGGTACAAGGACGACAAGGGGCTGCTGCTGGTCGGCGTCCACACCCCGGAGTTCGACGCCGAGAAGGACGTGGACCGGATCAAGGAGCGGATGGCCAAGAACAAGCTGACCTTCGCGGTGGCCGTCGATAACGACGGGGCCACCTGGAAGGCGTGGCGGAACCGCTACTGGCCGTGCGTCTACCTTGTGGACAAGGCCGGGACCGTCCGCCACCCCTGGGAGGGCGAACTCGGCGACGCCGGCTACAAGAAGTTGACCGGCCTGATCGACGGGCTGCTGGCCGAGCCGGCCCCGCGGCCGCGGTGAGCGGCCGGGAGGGGTGGGGTTGACACCAGTCCCGGCCGCTGTTACCGGAGGCCCCATGTCATCCCGCACGGCTGTCCCCCGCCTGACAGCCCTCTCGCTGCTTGCGGCGGTAACCGGTTGCGTCGGGAGCCGCGACCCGTCCGCCCGCTTTCCGACCCCGGCCGAGGTGGGGTTGAACAGCCGCGACCTGATCGACCCGCCGGCCCAGCGGGAGGCCGACGCCCTGTACAACGTCAACAACCTGGTGATGGTCGCCGACGACGTGCGGCGGATGGCGGTCGAGCGGGCGGACCGGGCCGACCCGGGGCGGTCGAGCCGGCGCCCCAAGAACGTCCTCTGTCTGTCCGGCGGCGGCTCCTACGGGGCGTTCACCGCCGGGGTGCTGGTCGGCTGGACGGCGGCCGGCACCCGCCCCGAGTTCGACGTGGTGACCGGCATCAGCACCGGGGCGCTGATCGCCCCGCTGGCGTTCCTCGGGCCGAAGTACGACGCCGACCTGAAGCGGTTCTACACCGACGTCCGCACCTCCGACATCTACACCAGCCGGCCGGTCCGTGGGCTGTTCATCGGTGCCCTGGCCGACAACTCGCCGCTCGCCGGTCGGATCGACCGCAGCCTGACGCCGGAGCTGATGGCCGAGCTGGCGGCCGAACACCGCAAAGGCCGCCGGCTCTATGTCGGCACCACCGATCTGGAGGGCAAGCGGTTCGTGGTGTGGGACCTCGGGGCCATCGCCGTCCGGGACGGACCCGCCGGCCGGGAGCTGGTCAAACGGATCCTGCTGGGGTCGTCGGCCATCCCCGGGTTCTTCCCGCACAGCGACATCCCGGTGACGGTGGACGGCCGACAACTGGTGGAGAAGCACGGGGACGGGGGGGTGAGCCAGGGCCTGTTCTTCCGCCCGCCGTACCACCCGGACGCCGGCGTCATGGCGAACGGCACGGCGCTGGCCGGCACCCGGGTGTGGTGCGTGGTGGCCGGCAAGCTGTACGCCGACCCGGCCCCGCTCAAGACGGGCGCGCTGGGGATCGCCGGCAGCAGCGTGTCGGCCGTCATCTACGCCCAGACCCGGGGCGACCTGCTCCGCATCTACACCGGCTGCCTGCTGGCCGGCATGGAGTACCGGCAGACGGCCATCCCGGAGGGGTTCGACGCCCCCAAGTCGGCCACCGAGTTCGAGCCGGGGCCGCTCACCCGCCTCTACGGCGAGGGGTACCAACTGGCGGTCGGCGGCCGGGCGTGGCGGTCGACGCCGCCCGGGGCGGGGACCGGGGAGACCGTGCGTGAGCGGTTCGGCACGACCCTGACCGAGGAGCGGAACGGCCCGGCGATCGACACCCGACAGCCGGAAGCCGGTGGGTTGACCGCCCCCGGGCCGTTGGCGATGCCGGCGATGCCCGGTGCGGCGACGAAGTAGACGCCCACTGCCACCGCATCCTGATCCGCCACGCCGCGATCGCGTCGGACGACGGGTCAGGACTTCTCGCGGTGGGCGGGCCGGACCGCGTAGCCGTACTGGTCGGGCCAGGATTCGGCGTCCGGCCGGCCCAAGACCCGTGCCGCGTGGAGTGGCCAGTACGGGTCGCGCAGCATCTCGCGGGCCAGCAGCACCAGATCGGCCCGGCCGTCCCGGACGATCGCCTCGGCTTGGTGCGGGTCGGTGATCGCGCCGACGGCGGCGACCGGCACCCCGGCCCCGCGGCGGACGGCTTCGGCCAGCGGCACCTGCCAGCCGGGGGCCACCGGGTATGTCACGTTCGGGACGACGTGGCCCGAACTGCAGTCGATCAGGTCCGCCCCCTCGGCCGCCAGCCGGCGGGCCAGTTCGACGGCGTCGTCGACCGCCCACCCGCCCGGGGTCCAGTCCTCGCACGGGACGCGGACGGCGAGCGGCAGCCGGTCCGGCCACGCCGCCCGGACCGCCCGCACCACCTCGACGGTCAGCCGGGTGCGGCCGTCGAACCCGCCGCCGTACCCGTCGTGCCGGCGGTTCGTGAGCGGGGACAGGAACTGGTGGAGCAGGTAGCCGTGGGCGGCGTGGACCTCCAGCCACTCGAACCCGGCCCAGGCGGCCCGCCCGGCGGCCCGGCGGAACGCTTCCAGGATGTCCGTGATCCCGTCGGGAGTCAGGGCCTCCGGGGTCGGCGAGGCGGGGTCGAACGGCTCGGGGCCTGGGCCGACCGGGGACCACCCGCCCTCGGCCGGGGGCACGGCCAACGGCCGGCTGGACCGTAGCCACGGCTCCCGGGTACTCCCTTTCCGTCCGGAGTGGGCGAGCTGCATCCCCGGCACCGCGCCGCGTGCCTTGACGAACTCGGCCACCCGCGCCCACGGGGCGACGTGAGCGTCCGCCCAGATGCCGGCGTCGGCGGGGGAGATGCGGCCGTCCGGGGTCACGGCCGTCGCCTCGGTCATCACCAGCCCGGCTCCGCCGGCGGCCCGGGAGCCGAGATGAACCAGGTGCCAGTCGGACGGGTGCCCGTCGGTCGAAGAGTACTGGCACATCGGCGACACGCCGATGCGGTTCCGCAGCGTCACCCCGCGGACGGTCAGGGGGTCGAACAGTCCCGCCACGGGCACACCTCTGGTGGAAAACCCCGCGGGCACGCAGCCCGCGGTCAGAACAGGAGTTCAGGGCGTGGCGCCCAGGGCTGGCAGCCGGCGGACCGCGGCCAGCACCGCGGCCGGCTCGGCCCGGGTGCGGTAGTCCTCGTCCACCCAGGCGGCCGCGACCATCCCGTCGGGGGCGATCACGAACGTCCCGGGCATCGGCAGCTCCCACCGGGCTGACCCGCTGAACGCCGGCAGGTCCACCCCGTTGCCCAGGTATGTAGTCCGCAGCTCGTCGGAGAACGGGAACACCAGCCCGAGCGCCCGGGCCACCTGGTTGGCCGGGTCGGACAGGACTTCGAACCCCAGGCCGTTCGTCTCGGCCGTGGTCAGCGAGTGGTCCGGGTCTTGCGGGGAAACGGCGACCAAGGTTGCCCCTGCGGCCCGGAACTCAGACAACAGTCGCTGGAGCATGTTCAGGTGTAGGTTACAGTACGGGCACCACCCGCCGCGGTAGAACACCAGCACCACCGGGCCGGCCGCGAGCCGGTCGGAGAGCCGGACCGACCCGCCGGCCGCGGCCGGCAGCTCGAAGTCCGGCACCCGGTCCCCGGGCTTCGCCGCCCGGGCCGCGAGCCGGGCAGCCGTCAGGCTGTCCAGCCCCCGTTGCATGGCCGCGTTCACCGCCGAGGGGAACACCTCGCCGGTAAAGTAGTCCCGGAACGCGGCGGCCACCGCGTTCACCCCGTCCCCGTGGTGTCGGGCGTACAGCTCGCCCAGCCGGGCCTCGACCCGCCTCATGTCCAGCGCCATGACTGCTCTCCAGGGGTGCTGCGGGTAAGGGCCGGCTACGCCGCGGCCAGCTTGGGGACGACCGGGAACTCGATGTCCGGCTGGGCGACGTGCCCGAAGTAGTTGGTGAAGACCTTCAGGCTGACCATGGCGATCACGTCGGCGACCTCGCCTTCGGTCAGCCCGCCGGCTCGGACGGCGGCCAGCTCGGCGTCGGTCACATGACCCTTGCGGTCGATCACGGCGGCGGCGAACTTCAGGGCGGCGTCCGTCCGGGCGTCGTCCGACCGGCCTCGGCGGGCGTCCTCGGCCTGGGCGTCGGTCAGCCCGAGCTTCTTGGCGATGGCGGTGTGGGCCGACCGGCAGTAGCCGCAGTCGTTCCGCTCGGACACCACCAGGTCGATTTGCTCGCGGACCTTCGGCCCGAGGGTGCTCTTGGACAGGGCGGCGGTCGCCTGGAGGAAGAAGCTCAGGGTGGCCGGGGACACGGCGAATGTCCGCATCAGGTTCGGCACCATGCCGAAGCTCTTCTGAATTTGGTCGAGCAGCGGTTTGGCGTCGCCGGTGGCGGTCGCCGGGTCGATCGGTTGGATGCGAGGCACGGTCGTTCTCCTTGTACTGAAGTCGGGTTCCCGCTAGCCGGGTGCTTCCACCGAATACACGCCACGTGCCAACGCCGAAACTTTGCTACAAGTAACATCCCGGTAGAGGCTTGCGTCACCTCAGTGGACAATGTGGCGCTCCCATTATTTTGGGATTTCCCATAATCTCAGGATGTGCGATCCCATCTTCCTGGGAGAGCCATCCGTGACGGACGTGCCCGAACGCCCGCTCCCTTCGGACTACCGACCGGATTTCCACCGGCTGGCCGACCTATTACTCACCCTGACCGCGGCGCGGTCGGTGGCAGGGGCCATCGAGACATTTGCTACCCGACTGGTCGCCGAGCGGCCGCACGTCGCCCGGCTGTGTGTCTGGCTGGCCGACGGGGCGACCTTGCGGCTGGTAGGTTCGGCCCGCCGGCCGGGGATAGAGGCCGCCGAGTGGACCCACGCTGGCGGGGATTTCCGGGCAGTCTCACCGGACGAGCCGTTGGTCGGCCGGGTGTGGCGGGACCAAGAGCCGGCGTTCGCCCGGACCGAGGCGGACTGGCCGGACTACCCGGGGTGGGCCGGGCGGGACGGCGTCGTGGCCTACTACGCGGCCCCGGTCGGGCACCGGGGGGAAGCGTTCGGGGCGGTCGGGTCGTTCCTCCGCTACCGGTTCGACGACCCGGCCGAACACGCCCAGGCGCTCGCCTGGACCCGGGTGTTCGCCGATCACCTGGGCGGGGCGGTGGCCAACGCCCGGGCGTTCGAGCGGATCGAGGAGCTGTCCCGGCGGCTGGAGCGGGAGAACGACTACCTCCGGCAGGAGGTGTGCGACGCCCGCGGGTTCGGGGCCATCGTCGGCAACTCGCCGGCCCTGAAGCGGGCGTTGCGGCAGGTCGAACTGGTCGCCCCGACGGACGCGGGAGTCCTCATCCTGGGCGAGACGGGGACGGGCAAGGAGCTGATCGCCCGGGCGGTCCACGACCGCAGCCGCCGGGCCGCCGGGCCGCTCATCACGGTGAACTGCGCCGCCGTCCCCCGGGAGCTGTTCGAGAGCGAGTTCTTCGGGCACGTCAAGGGGTCGTTCACCGGGGCCGTCCGCGACCGGGTCGGGCGGTTCGAGCTGGCCGACGGCGGCACCCTGTTCCTGGACGAAGTCGGCGAGATCCCGCTGGAACTTCAGGGTAAGCTCCTGCGGGTGCTCCAGGAGGGGACGTTCGCGCGGGTCGGCGAGGACCGGACCCGGTCGGCCGACGTGCGGGTGGTGGCGGCAACCAACTGCAACCTCGGCTCGGAGGCCACGGCCGGTCGGTTCCGGCAGGACCTGTACTACCGGCTCGGGGTGTTCCCGGTCGAACTGCCGCCGCTCCGCGACCGACCGGACGACATCCCGCTCCTGGCCGCCCACCTCCTGCAGGCGGCGACCCGGGGGACCGGCCGGCCGGCCCCCCGGCTGACCGCCGAACACGCCCGGCAACTCCGGGCCTACCCGTGGCCGGGGAACGTCCGGGAGCTACAAAACGTCGTCGAACGGGCGGTCATCCTCGCCGGCAGCGGCCCCCTCCAGTTCGATCTGGACGCGGGTCCGAAGCCCGTCGCCCGCCCGCCCGCCGGGGCGAACCCTCCCGACGCGGTGCGGACCTATGCCGAACTGGCCGAGCTGGAACGGGCGAACATGACCTTGGCTTTGGAGCGAGCGGGCGGGAAGGTGGCCGGGCCGGGCGGGGCGGCAGAGCGACTCGGACTGAAGCCTAGCACCCTGGACGCCAAGATGAAGGCCCTCGGCGTCCGCCGCCGGCCAGGGTGACGCAGGCCAAGGGCCTGAGTGGGTTCCGGGGACATTTTCCGTTCTTGACCCCCCTCCATCCAGATGTCAATGCGCACGACGCTACACTCCCGGCGATCCTTGGCCGTGGCTTCCGCGAGGAGTTGTGAGAGGACGACATGAGCCGATAATCCGGCCCCGCCCTGAACCCGTCTCGTACTCCGGCGACTCGACCCACAATCAAGCACACGGCCGCGGCATGAGGCGGTAATAGCCAGACCCATCGTGAACACTGACGTAAAGCTCAGCCGGGTCGGCGGCCTGTCCGACGATCACCAGGATGAACCCGTTCAGTTGATGGGCCGATTTGTTGAAGCACTCGGCCATGCTCCCCAGATTGCGGACCGACGGCTGAGGCACTCGGTCCGGGTGCGTGTGCCAGTGGACGTGGTCCGTGGCCGATGTATTGCAGGAGGCATACAAAGTATTTCGTCGACAGGTTCACCCCGGCTTTGCACAAAAACCCCGAATTTTCGCCGTAAGTCCTTATTGGTTTGCCGTAAGTCTTTATTCTTGGCGCCTCCGGCGGGGTTTTTGTGCAAAGCCGGTTCACCCCGCTGCGTGCGGGGCGATGAAAAGGGAAGCCGGTGAGAGTCCGGCGCAGGGCCGCTGCTGTATTCGGCCAGAGGTCCGGGCATTCTTCGCCACTGTGACGCCCGTCACGGGAAGGCCGCCCGGACCTCGCTACGAGCCGTAAGCCAGAAGACCTGCCTGTCACACGTTGTTCGGTGCCTCGGACCCAGGCGACCGGACCGACAGGCCGTTCCGTCTGCGCCGTCGCGCACACCCTGTCCGTCCGTCGCCGGCCACCCGCAGGCACCCTTTCGCCCGTCCCGGCGAAGAGGAGTTGACCTGTGCCGCCTCCCATTTCCCCGACCGAAGCCGGGTTCTCGCCCTGGCCCCGTGTCACCGTCCTCGCCGCGATGGTCGCGTCCGCCGCCCTCGCCCGCCTGATCCCGCACCCGCCGAACTTCACCCCGGTGGGGGCGATGGCCCTGTTCGGCGGGGCGTGCCTCACCGACCGCCGGCTCGCCCTGCTGCTCCCGCTAGCCGCGCTGTTCCTGAGCGACCTGTTCCTCGGCCTGCACATTCTGATCCCAGTCGTGTACGGCAGTTTCGCTCTCAACGTCCTCCTGGGGCGGTGGCTGCGGTCCCGCCGCACGGTGGCGAACACCGCCGTCGTCGCCCTGCTCGGCTCGGTCCAGTTCTTCGTCGTCACCAACTTCGCCTGCTGGTGGCTGTGGTACCCTCAAACCGCCGAAGGGTTCGCGGGGTGCTACGTTGCGGCCATCCCGTTCTTCCAGAACACCCTCTTGGGCGACGCCGTTTTCGTCACGGCCCTGTTCGGCACGTTGGCCGTGGCCGAACGCGGTTTCCCCGTCCTCCGCGAACCGGCCCCGACCGCCGTCGCGTCCTGATGGTTTCACCGGAGGTGCGAAATGCGAATCGTGTCCCTGCTCCCGAGCGCGACCGAGATCGTGTGCGACCTCGGCCTCGGCGACGACCTCGTCGGCGTCACCCACGAATGCGACCACCCGCGGTTCGTGGCCGACCTGCCGAAGGTCACCCGGACGCTCGTCCCGCACGACGCCGGCAGCCGCGACATCGACGCCCTGGTGCGGGAGCGGCTGAAGACGCAGCGGGCGCTGTACACCCTCGACCTGCCGACGCTGGAGCGGCTGGCCCCGGACCTGATCGTCACCCAGGCGCTGTGCGACGTGTGCGCCGTGGCCGAGGCCGAGGTGACCGCCGTCGCCTGCTCGCTGCGGGGCCGCCCACGGGTCATCAACCTCGAACCGATGTCCCTCGAAGGCGTGCTGGACACCCTCCGGGCGGTGGGCCGGGCGGCGGGCGTGGCGGACCGGGGCGAGGCCGTCGTGTCGGACCTGCGGCGGCGAACGGACGTCGTCGCCGCCCGCTCCGAACGGGTGGCCGCCCACCCGCGCGTCGTCCTGCTGGAGTGGCTGGACCCGCCGTTCAGTTGCGGCCACTGGTCGCCGGAACTGGTCCGGTTGGCCGGCGGGGACGAGGTGATCGGGCGGGCCGGGCGGCCGTCGCGGACGCTCACCTGGGAGGAAGTCGTCGCCGCCCGCCCGGACGTGGTGTTCATCGCGTGCTGCGGCTTCTCGCTGGACCGCACCCTGGTCGATGTGCCGGGCCTCGCGGCCCGCCCCGGCTGGGCGGACCTGCCCGCCGTGCGGGCGGGGCGGGTGTACGTCACGGACGGGAACGCCTACTTCAGCCGACCGGGGCCGCGACTGGTGGACAGCCTGGAGATTCTCGCCCACGCCCTCCACCCGGACGTCCACTCGCTCCCGCGCGGCCTACCCGCCGCCCGCCATCTCACGCCCGCCGAACTGGGCGTGGGCGAGGCGGTGGGGGCATGAAGCCGAGAGTCCTCCTGTCGTGGAGTTCGGGCAAGGACTCGGCCTGGGCGCTGCACGTCTTGCGGCAGCGCGGCGAGGTCGAGGTGATCGGACTGGTGACGACCCTGAACGAGGCGTTCGACCGGGTGGCCATGCACGGGGTGCGGGCGACGTTGGTGCAGGCTCAGGCCGACGCCGTCGGCCTGCCGCTGTGGCGGGTGCCGCTGCCCTGGCCCTGCTCGAACGACGGGTACGAGGTCGGGATGCGGGGGGTGATCGGGAAAGCGGTCGCCGAAGGGGTGACCGGGTTCGCGTTCGGCGACCTGTTCCTCGAAGACATCCGGGCCTACCGCGTCCGGCAACTGGCCGGCACCGGGATCGAGCCGCTGTTCCCGGTCTGGGGGACGGTGGACGACACCCCGGCCCTGGCCCGCGCGATGATCGCCACCGGCTTGAAGGCGACCCTGGCGTGCGTCGATCCCCGACACCTGCCGCCGGCGTTCGCGGGCCGGGCATTCGACCTCGGGCTGCTCGCCGACCTCCCGCCCGGCGTCGATCCGTGCGGCGAGAACGGCGAGTTCCACACGTTCTGCCACGCCGGGCCGGTGTTCGACCGCCCGATCCCGGTGCGGGTGGGCGACGTGGTCGAGCGGGACGGGTTCTGGTTCGCCGACCTGATTCCGGGGGAAGGAGGAACCCGATGAGCCGCCCGGACACAACCCTCATCAAGGGCATCGACTACTACGTCGAGAACGACAGGTGGGTCTTCACCGCCGCGTACCACCGGAAGGGCGGCCACTGTTGCAGAAACGTCTGCCGACACTGCCCGTTCGGGAACTCACTCGCCGACCGCGAGCAGGCGGCTAACGGGAGTGTGCCTCGAACGACCCGGGAATCGGAATGACCCCCCACTCGCTCGCGCGCATCTGGACGCCCTGGTCAAACCGCCGGGGAGTCTGGGGCGGCTGGAAGACCTCGCCGTTCGGCTGTGCGTGATCCAACGGACGCTGGCCCCGCGAACCACGCCCCGGCGGGTGGTGCTGTTCGCCGCCGACCACGGGGTTGTGGTCAAGGGCTTGACCGCGTGGCCCGCCCACACCCGCACCCCCTTCGTCCGCCACACCTGATCCGCGAGCGTATGCCGCGGTACGCGGAACCACCGCCACCGGTCGGTGGTGAAGACGATCGGCACGTTCCGGGGCACCGCCGCCCTGGGCACCTGGCTGCACCGCATCCAGGTGAACGTCTGCCTGATGCGGCTGCGGTGGTGCCGCCGGCGTTACCGACGCGCTCAACCCCTCCCCCGGACGTCCCCGACGGCTCGTCGTCCCCGCTCGAAGCGTTCAGCGTGAGCGAGGACGGCCGAGGGGTGCGGGCCGGCGTCGAGCGGCTGCCGGCGGTCGTCCGGGCGGTCGTCCGGTTGCGGCTTTTCGACGGGTTGTCCACGGACGAGGTGGCCGACCGGCTCGGGATCAGCCCGGCGCCGGCGAAGGTGCGGTTGCACCGGGCGAAAGTCCGTTTGCGTGCGGAACTCTCGCCCCTCATCCGGGCGTGAGCCGACGGCTACCGGCCACTCAGCTCCCGGTCGAGGACCGCCCGGTGGGCCGCCGCTAGCTTCCCGCCGAACGCCGGCCGGGAGCGGCCGTCCGGCAGCAGCGGCGTGCGGGTGACCGGGTGCCCGGCGAACCAGCGGTCGTTCGGGTGCGTGCCGATGGCCTGACAGCGGAACACGCCGACCAGGTAGGGCCGCTCGAACGCCGCCGCCAGCCACGCCGCCGCGTCGTCGGCCGCGTCCCCCTCCGTTCGGATGCGGCCGTGCTCGCTGACGATCCCCTCGCCGGTGCTGAACGGCGTCGCCCAGTCGATCACCAGCACCGGCTTGCCGCCGGTCAACTCGTGCTCGCGGTCGTACCCGTCGGGCTGGAATGTTTGCCACTCGGGCGGGCGGTGTTTCGACAGGATCAGCGCCTGCGTGCAGAACACGTCGACGTGTTTCCCCACCGCCGTCAGCACCGACTCGGGCACGGATCGCAGCACAAACCGCTCGCCCAGGAACAGGTGACCGGGAGCGCCGTCCGCCACAGCCCCCTTCAGCAGCCCGTACAGCGAGTCGGCGACCACCCCGAGGAATGCCTCATCGTCCGGGCGGGTGGCGGGGGTGGACTTGTCGTGGGCGACGGCGTCGAAACTCTCGAACCGGGTGCCGTAAGCGGCGTTCAGCCGGGCGACGTCGGCGGCGTAGCGCTCTTGCAGGAACTGCACGTACCGGCGGCGACCGGGAGCGTTGGGCGGCAGGCCGCGGTAGTGCGCCGCCCGGCGGGTGCCCCACTCGGGCAGGTCGGCGAAGGCGAACCCGAGGCAGAACGGGGACGCCCCGCGGCGGGCCTGCTCGCGGACGTGGTCGGCCAGCTTCGTCCGCACCGCCGGGTCGAACACATCGAACTGAGACTGGTTGGGGAACGGGTAGTGGATGTGGGCGACGTGCGGGAAGTCGCGGAACCGCGGGTGGAGCGGCGGGTACGCCTCGCCGGCGGTGTACCCTTGGGCCTTCAGCTCGGCGAGGACGGCGTCGGCCGCCCGGTCGCGGTCGCCGGCGAACCGCTCGAGCAGTGGGCCGTTCTGGGCCGGGTCGTCGAGCACCTTGCCGGCGTGGTTCGCACCGATCGTCAGATAGCCGTGCCCGTCCGGGGTGATGAACAGCCACCGCCCGCCGACCTGCTCCACCCGGAACCGGCCGGTCGCCTCGCGCTTCACCGCCGTCCGCCCGCCGTACCGATCGACGGCACCCTCGCTCGGGGCCGGCAGCGCCGGTTCGGGCGGGGCCGCCGGGCGGCGACAGCCTGCGCTGACCAAGACCGCGGTGACGACGAACACGGCGAACAGGAGCCAGCGGGTCATGCGCCACCGGAACGCGGGGAAACGGATCGAAGACCAGTATACCCGTGACCGTGATGGGGGGTCAGCCGAACACCCGGCGGGCGAACACGGCCAACTCACGGTTGAACCGCTCGTGCCCCTCCCAGTGGGGCGAGTGCCCGACCGCGTCGTGCCAGCTCACCTCCGCCGCCGGCACCAACTCCTTCAGCATCTCGGCGGCGGCCGGTAGCACGATCCGGTCGTCCCGCCCGTGGCTGACGAGGATCGGCACCCCGGCCCGGCAGTAGAACTCGCGGTGGTCCACGTCCCGCGCGAACATCACCCGCCGCGGGGCGACCGGCAGCATGAGCAGCCAGCCGAACGCGGCGATCTCGGTAGCCGCGTCCATCGGTTTCGCCGTCATGTACTTGTTGATGGCGAAGCTGGCCGCCATCTGGTCCGAGATCGAGTCCGAGAACAGCCCCTGTGCCCCGCCGAACGCCGCCCCGGCCTGCTTGGTGAACAGCGGCCCGCCCAAGGTGTTCGACGCCGCCACCAGGTTGATGCCGGCGATGCGGCTCGCGCCGTACTTGCCGAGGTAGTCGCCCAGGTACGAGCCGCTCATCGACCACGCGTTCACGACGGCCTTCTCGCCGACATGCTTGAGGACGGCCTCGAAGTCGTCCGCCCACACGTCGGCGGTGGCGTAGAAGTTCGGGTCTTCGGGCTTCTCGGACTCGCCGTGACCGCGGTGGTCGAACGTCACCAGCCGGTAGTCGGCGAGGGCCCGCGAGGTGATCTGGGCCTGCCACCCGAGGTGGTTCGTGCCGAAAGCGTGGGCGAACACCACCGGCTTGCCGGCCGGGTTGCCCCACTCCTGGATGGCCATCTTGGTTCCCAAGCCGCCGGCCACGGTGGTGCGGACGCGGGGCGTCGGCAGCTTGTTGAAGTCGATGGCGAACACGGTCGGTCTCCGGTTGAGGGTGTGGGTGGTGGGTTACTTGGTGGCGAACAGCAGTTCGTACCCGGAGTACGGAAGCAGCCCGACGGCTTCGCTGACGGTCAGCACGCCGGCCTTCACGGCGGGCAGGTCGCCCAGCCAGCCGTGGGCTTCGGCGGTGCTGGCCGCTTCCAGTTCGAGTACGGCCCCGGTCATCGTCTCGCGGTAGTGGGCGGCCCGCACGCGGCCGGCCTTCACCAGTTCCCACAGGGCACGGGTCTCGGCCTCGCGGTGCGGGGCCAGGTCGGCCATCGTCTTTCCGGCGGACAGGTCGATGAGCGCGATCACTTTCATGGCAGGTCTCCGGTTCGGGTTCGGGGGTTTGGGACTACACGGCGACGATGATCTTTCCGAGCTGCTCGTTCGACTCCATGTAGCGGTAGGCGTCGGCGATGCCCGGCAGGGTGAACTTCTTCTCGGCCAGCAGCGGCTTGAACGCCCCGCTCGCCAGCCGCTCGGATACGTACTCGACGCCGGCCGTCAGGCGGTCGGGCTTGTTCACGACGTGGAAGGTCAGGTGGAAGCCCTGCACGCGGTAGCCCTTCACGATGCTCGACCAGAGCGGGAACTGCGGCGGCTCCGACGACAGCAGGCCGTACTGAATCACCAGCCCCTCCTCGCGGACGATGTCGCCGGCGGTGGCCAGCATCGGCCCGCTGACGGGGTCGAACACGACGTCCACGCCCCGCCCGCCGGTGATCGCGTTCACCCGCTCGACCGGGTTCTCGTCGTCGGTCACGATGACGTGATTGGCCCCGGCCTTCAGCAGGCCCGCCTTCTTGTCCGCCTTGCGGGTGACGGCGACGCTGGTGCCGCCGGCGTCGTTCACCATCTGGATGGCGGCGATGCCGGTGCTGCTGCTGGCGGCAGTGACGGCGACCACGTCGCCGGCCTTCAGCTTGCCGTGCTCGACGAGCGCCCCGTAGGCGGTGAGGTACTGCATCCACACCGCCGCCCCTTCCGCGAACGAGAGCGAGTCGGAGATTTTGACGACGTGCTTCTGCGGCACCACGGCGGTGTCGCCGGCCACGCCGTAGTCGTTCAGTTGGAAGCCGGGGATGGTGCTGACGCGGTCGCCCACCCGCAGGCCGACGACGCCGTCGCCGACGGCCTCGACTGTGCCGGCCGCCTCGTACCCGATGCGGGACGGGAACACCGCCTGCTCGGTGTAGGCGTTGCGGCGGTAGTACATCACCTCGGCCCGGTTCAACCCGAGGGCCTTGACGCGGAAGCGGACCTCCCCGTGGCCGGGGGTGCGGACGGGGGTGTCGACGACTTCGAGGACTTCCGGCCCGCCGAAGCGGGAGAACAGGACAGTGCGGTTCATGTCAGGTCTCCGGGTGGGGTTGGGGGTGAACGGGTTACGCGGTGACGGCGGGTTCGGCGTTCGCCTCGGCCGGGCGGCGGTGCGGCGGGGCCACGTCCGCGGTGGCGGCCCGGCCCATGATGAACGCCCAGACCGCCAGCGACAGCCGCCGCGGGAACAGGCGGGTGAGGGTGAACTGCATGACGCGGTTGAGGAACCCGGGTAGCACCGACGGCCGAGGGCATTCAGCCCGGCCCGCGCCACCTTCGCCGGGTCCGACCACAGCATCGGGAGCTTGCCGGCGTCGATGCCCGGCACCCCGTGCTTGCCCATGTGCGTGTCGGTCGCCGGCGGCACGAGCACGGTCAGGTCCACCCCGTAGGCGGCCAGTTCCTTCGACAGCGCCTCGCCGAGCGACAGTTGGTACGCCTTGGTGGCCACGTAGTGGGCCAGGTACGGGGCGGAGAAGTACCCGCCCATGCTGGAGGTGAGGACGATCCCGCCCCGCCGCCGCTCGGCGAACCCGCGGGCGAAGTGGTGGAGCATGCGCACCAGCCCTTCCACGTTCACCCGCACCTCGCGGAGGTAGTCGTCCAGTTCGCGGCGGACGAAGTCGCCGCCGTAACCCACCCCGGCGTTGATGACCGCCAGGCCCGCCTCCCGTTCGTCGGCCACCCGCAGCACCTCGGCGATGCCGTCTTCGGTGCTCAGGTCGGCGGACACGGTCTCCACCTCCACCCGGTAGCGAGCACGCAGTTCGGTGGCGGCGACGGCCAGCGGCTCGCGGCGGCGGGCGACGAGGATGACGTTGATCCCGGCTTGGGCGATCTGCTCGGCGAACTCCCGGTCGATCCCGGCCGACCCGCCCGTCACCACCGCCCATTTGCCATACTTGGTCAACTTGTTCATGACACGACTCCAGAGTGTGCGGGGCCTGGGGCAGGTCGGAAAGACCCGCCGCCCTGCGCCGTGTTTGTTGGTTGTGAAGGGGGAAGCCGCGACGTGAGTTACACCTGGCCCATGCCGCCATCGACGTACAGGTCGGCCCCGACGACGTACTTGCTCTCGTCGCTGGCCAGGTAGACCACCGCGTCGGCGATCTCACGGTCGGTGCCGAACCGTCCGGCCGGAACCTGCTTGGCGATCCCCTCGCCGGCGTGCTTCGTCTGCTCCTCGTTCAGCCCGGTCTTGCCCCACAGCGGAGTTCCGATCGGGCCGGGGCTGACGGTGTTCACCCGGATGCCCTTCGGGGCCAACTCGGCCGACATGCCGCGGGCGAAGCTCCGGACGGCCGCTTTGGTGGCGGCGTAGGCGACGAACCCCGGCATCCCCTTGCTGTTCACCGTGGACGAGTTGATGACCACACTGCTCCCGGTGGCCAGCAGGGGCAGGGCCTTCTGCACCCCGAAGAACACCCCCTTCACGTTGGTGGCGAACAGGTCGTCGTAGAGTTGCTCGGTGGTGGCCTCGATCGGGGCGACCGGGGCGACGCCGGCGTTCAGGAACAGCACGTCGAGTTTGTCGTGGTCCTTCTTCACCCGGTCGTACACCGCCTGCATCTCGGCCGGGCTGGCGGCGTCTGCCTTCATGGCCGTCACCTTGCCGCCGAGTTTCTTCTTTGCCTCCTCCAGCCGCCCAGCGTCGCGGCCGGTGATGTACACCGTCGCCCCCTCTTCGAGGAACCGCTGGGCGGTGGCGAACCCGATGCCGCTGTTCCCGCCGGTGATGACCGCGATCTTGTTTTCCAGCCGGCCCATGACGTTCTCCTGTGTGAGGCGAGTGGCACACGCCGGTGCCGGGCCGTGGACCACGGGCCCAAGCCTGTAGACACCAACCGGGCGGCCCGGAACCACCGGACCTCGTTCACCCGATCGCCGGGCGTGTGCGGTTGTCTGTACCGATCAGTACAAACCCGGCGTGGCGGGGCTTACGCGCCCGCGGCGGAATTCCCGCGGATCAGCCCCAGCGCCTGATCCCGCAGGGCGGAGATAACGGCCCGTCCCATGCCGGCACGCGACAGGACTCGGATGCCGAGCACCAGGGCGAAAAGGGTGCGCGCCACGGCCAGGGTGTCCGTCCCGGTCGGCACCTCGCCCTTCGCCTTGGCGGCGTCGAGTACCCGACGGTACAACCCGATGTGCCTGTCGAACGTGCGATGGACGAACGCCTTCACCGCCGAGTCCTTCGGTGCCACCTCGACGGCGGCGTTGACCACCAGGCAGCCCATCGGCCCGTCGTCACTCACCGCGTCGTCGGCGATCCAACGGAAGTGCTTCTCCAACTCGAACCGCGGCGAGTCGGCGGCGGCCATCGCCCCGGTGCCGGCGTAGCGGTCGGCCACGTACCGCTCCAGCACGTCCAGGTAGACCTGGTGCTTGCTGCCGAAGGTGGCGTAGAAGCTGCCCTTCTGGATGCCCATCTGCTCCAGAAGGTCGGCCATCGGGGTGCCCTCGTACCCGCCGGCCCAGAACGCCCGCGTCGCCTTCTCCAGCACCTCGGTCTCATCGAACTGCTTTTCCCACGGCATGGCTCGGCCCTCCTGTGGGAATCGTAGGTTGTGTGTACCGTTCGGTCCAATCAGCACTCCTGATCACCGAACGTGCCTGGCGAGGAACGCCCGCATCAGGGCGGCGATCTCGTCGCCGTGGGATTCGCGGGCGAAGTGGCCGGCGTCGAGCAAGTGGAACTCGAGCGTTTTCAGGTCCTTCTTGTACGGCTCGGCCCCGGCGGCGGGGAAGACCTGGTCGTGCTTGCCCACACAATCAGGGCCGGCGGCTGGTGCGTGCGGAAGTACGCCTGCCACTTCGGGTACAGCGGGGGTTGCTGCCGTAGCTCAGGAACAGGTCGAGCTGGATGTCGTCGTTCCCGTCGCGGTCGAGGAAGTATTGGTCCGTGACCCACGCATCCGGCGACACCAGTTCCGGGTTCTTCAGCTCGTGGGTGTACTGCCACCTGGTGGCTTCCAGTTTGGTGAACTGCCGCAGCGCCTCACGAAGCTTCTCGTTCTTCGGATCCGCCCAGTACGCATTCAGCGGTTTCCAGAAGTCGTTGTCCAGCCCTTCGTCGTAGGCGATACCGTTCTGCACCACGATGGCCGTGACGCGGTCGGGGTGTTTGCTGGCCAACCGGTGGCCGACCGGTGCGCATTAGTCCTGCACGTACAGGGCGTATTTCGTCAGCCCGACTTTCTCGGTGAACTGCTCGACCACATCAGCGAGGTTATCGAAGGTGTAGTTGAACTTGTCGCGGCTCGGCATCGAGCTGTGCCCGAAGCCGGGGTAGTCCGGGGCGACCACGCGGTACTTGTCGGCCAGTTGCGGGATGAGGTTGCGGAACATCTGCGAGCCGGACGGGAAGCCGTGCAGCAGCAGGACGGCGGGGGCGTCCTTCGGCCCGGCCTCGCGGTAGAAGATGTCCAGGTCGCCGACCTTCACCGTCTTGTGGTGGACCTTCGGTGGTTCGGCGGCGAGCAGCGGGCCGGTGAGGGCGGCCGCGATCAACAGGGAGCGAACGAAGGCGGTCATGGGGAGTGTCCGGTTCGGGTGTTGGGGGTGGGGTCATACCGGATGGTGTTGATTCCCTACTCTGATTCCGCAATCCGGAGTCAGGGGAGGGAATCCCATGCGACGCCTGCCGTTCGTCCGGCACCTGCCGGTGGGCAAGCTGCGGTACAAGTACCGGACCTGCCGGCACCCGGTCGAGAAGCCCCGGTGGCACGCACTCTGGCTGCTCGCCCGGGTGGACGCGCCCCGGAACCCGTCCGAGGTCGCCGACGTGGTCGGGTTGTCGGCGGTGACGGTCCGGGCCGTCCTTCACCGGTGGAACGACCACGGCCCCGACGGGGTGGCCGACCGCCGGAAGGACAACGGGGCCGACCCCAAACTGACCGCCCGGCGGCGGGCCGCCCTGTACGCGGCCCTCCAGGAGCGACCGCCCGACGGCGGGCTGTGGACCGGCCCGAAGGTCGCCAAGTACGTCCGGGACCGGTGGCGGGTGGCGGGTGTTCTGGCTGACGATGACCCGCCGGGTGGCCCCCAGCGCCCGCCCGAGGTGGCCTTCACCCCGGCCGAGGTCGCCGTCCTCGACCGCCTCGCCGGCTGCCCGCCACCGGCATCCGAGCGGACGATCGCCCACTACCTGTTGGCGGTGGCCAAACTGGGTGGCTACCTGGTCCGGACGAAGGACCCACCGCCCGGCAACATGGTCGTCTGGCGCGGCATCACCCGCCTCGCCGATGTCCTGCTCGGTGCCGAACTGAACACGGCAAGTTGTGGGTAATTGCAAGCCGGCGACGGTGCTGATACCTATGTGGCAGAGATGGGAGCGCCTGGGGACTCCCCACCGGAGGAGCACAATCCGTACCTCCTGGCCATTCGCGTCGAGCCGATTCCACTCCGTGCGCCCGAATGGCGGTAGTCGATCCGGACCAACATCTTGAACCATTCTCCGCTCGTTTTCATGTCGCAGATCACTCCGTGATGCCGAGGGACTTGATCCGCGATGCCAGCGTGGTGGCTTTCATCCCCAGCAACTCCGCTGCCCCGCCCGTGCCAGACACCTTGCCCTTCACCTGCTTCAGCGCCGCCCGAATGTTGTCCGCCTCCAACTGTCGTAACTCGGAGTCGGTCAAGATCCGGTTCGCCGCGGGTGTTGGTGAGACTCGGCCGGCCGGGGGCGATGCGGTGGGCAATTCGATGGCCAAGCGTCCGCCCTCGGCGGTGATGACCGCCCGCTCGATCACGTGCTGGAGTTCCCGCACGTTTCCCGGCCAGGGGTACTTCTGGAGGGTCTGGACGTTCGCCAGCGTCAGGCGTGGCTTCGGCCGGCCGAGTTTCCGGCACAGCAGGGTCAAGAAGTGGTCGGCCAGGAGTGGGATGTCTTCGGGCCGCTTCCGCAGCGGTGGCAGTTCGACCGGGAAGACGCTCAGGCGGTAGTAGAGGTCCTGCCGGAACCGCCCCGCCTCGGCCTCCGCCTTCAGGTCGCGGTTGGTCGCCGCCACGACCCGCACGTCCACTTTCCGAGTCCTCTCCTCACCGACGCGTTCGAGCTCCCCCTCTTGGAGCACCCGGAGCAGCTTCGCTTGCAGGTCCAGCGGGATCTCCCCGATCTCATCCAGAAAGAGTGTGCCGTTGTCGGCCAGTTCGAACCGCCCGACGCGGTCCCGCGTCGCCCCGGTGAACGACCCCTTCAGGTGGCCGAAGAACTCGCTCTCGTACAGTTCGCGGGGGATCGCGGCGCAGTTCACCTTGATGAGCGGTTTGGCCGCCCGCCGACTGCGGCGGTGGAGTTCGCGGGCGACCAGTTCCTTCCCGGTCCCACTTTCACCCAGGATGAGGACGGCCGAGTCGGTCGGGGCCACCAGGTCGATCTGCCGGGATACCGCCTCCAACGCCGGACTCTGGCCGACCAGTTCGCCGAACGCGCCGCTCCGGGTGACCTCCTCCCGCAGGTACTCGTTCTCCAACTCCAACCGCTTCTTCAACGCCTCGACCTCTTCGAACGCCCGGGCCGTGGCGATGGCGGCGGCCGTGTGGTCGGCGATCGTCCGCAGCCAGTCCATGCACTCGGGGCCGATGGGGCCGCGGGCGAACACGGCCAGGACGCCGAGCGTCTCGCCGCGGTGGACGAGCGGTTGCCCGCCGAAGCCGCTGACCCCTTCGGCCCGGAGCCACTCCGGTCGGGCGATCCAGTCCGGGGTACCCGCCGACAGGTCGGGAGCCTCGATCGACTCCCCGCTCGCCCCGATGCGCCCGACCTTACGAACCCCGAGCGGGAACCGGCGGAACGCGCCGTCCAGCCGGGTCCACTCTTCGGCCGGGGCGGCCTTCGAGCGACCCGCGCTCGCCACCAGATGCAGGCAGCGGTCGCGGTTCGGGCACTCTCCCCGCATCGGGCAGGCGTCACAGATGTCCCCCGGCCGAACGAGCCAGACCCGAGCCAGCGCCACCCGCGGCGAGTCAGCCAGACGGTTGACCAGCAGTCGCAGGAGTTCGGACAGGTGGTGTTCTTTCGCCAGGTCCAGCAGCAATCGTTTCGGGTCGGTGAAGAGGGACGAGGTGAGTGGCAGTTCCATGCGGCTGATTTACGAAAAATCGTGCCTCAGATACGAAATCTCGTCGATTCACGAAAAATCGTGCCGGCTGCATTTCAAGTGTTCTTTACATAAAGCACTGCAATTAAATGCTTTGCGACATATTGTCCATTTTGGCACGGAAGCTGATTTCTCACTGCTCCAATCGCCCAGAACTCCCTGAGCGATCCGCCACCCGACCTCGATAGGACGACGACCATGTCCCGCCTGACCCAGATCGCCCCCGAGTCCGCCACCGGCAAGGCCAAGGAACTGCTCGACGCCGTGAAGGGCAAACTCGGCCTCGTCCCGAACATGACCCGGGCGATGGCCAACGCCCCGGCGGCCCTCAACGGCTACCTCCAACTGAGCGGCTCGCTCGCCCAGGGTGCCTTGCCCGCCAAGACCCGCGAGCAGATCGCCCTCGCCGTCGCCCAGGCGAACGGGTGCGACTACTGCCTGGCCGCCCACACCGCCCTCGGCAAGATGGCCGGGCTGACCGCCGACCAGATCCGCGACAGCCGCCGCGGCACCGTGGTGGAACCGAAGGCCGACGCCCTCGTCCGCTTCGCCCGCGCGGTCGTGGACACCAAAGGCCGGGTGTCGGGGGCCGACCTCCAGACGGTCCGCGAGGCCGGGCACGACGACGGGGCCATCGCCGAGGTCGTCGCCCACGTCGCGCTGAACGTGCTCACCAACTACTTCAACCACGTCGCCGACACCGACATCGACTTCCCCAAGGCCGAACCCCTGGCGTAACGCACCAGGAGACTACCGTGACAGCAACACTCCTCGTCCCGCCGTTCACCCTCGAAACCGCGACCCGGAAAGTGCGGCTCGCCGAGGACGCCTGGAACTCCCGCGACCCGAACCGGGTGGCGCTCGCCTACTCCGAGGACTCGGTGTGGCGCAACCGCGACCGCTTCCTCGTCGGCCGCGACGAGATCCGGGCGTTCCTCACCGGCAAGTGGGACCGCGAACTCGACTACCGGTTGGTGAAGGCGCTCTGGGCGTTCACCAACAACCGCATCGGGGTGCGGTTCCGGTACGAGTGGCACGACGCGGCGGGGAACTGGTCCCGTAGCTACGGCAACGAGCTATGGGAGTTCGACGACCGCGGGCTGATGCGTCGCCGCGAGGCGAGCATTAACGATGTCGCCATCCGCGAGGGCGAGCGGACGTTCTTCTGGCCCGCGCCGGGCCCGCGCCCGGCGGACCACCCCGGCATCCCGGACGTGAAGTAACTCACAACCCACAAACTCAACCACTCAATCGGAGACCGACCCATGTTTCGCACCGCACTGCTTCTGGCCAGCTTGGCCATCACACTCTCCTCGGTCGCCGCGGCCGAACCGCCGAAGACGCACCACAAGACCGTGAAGGTCGGCGACCTGGACATCTTCTATCGCGAGGCCGGCCCGAAGGACGCCCCCGTCGTGCTGCTCCTGCACGGCTTCCCGACCAGCTCGCAGATGTTCCGCAACCTGATCCCGCAACTGGCGGACAAGTACCGCGTGATCGCCCCCGACTACCCCGGCTTCGGGCACAGCTCGATGCCGGCCCGCGACAAGTTCGCGTACACCTTCGACCACCTGTCCGAGGTCGTCGATCAGTTCACCGAGAAGCTGGACCTCAAGAAGTACACCCTGTACGTGCAGGACTACGGAGCACCCGTCGGCTACCGACTAGCCGTGAAGCACCCGGAGCGGGTCACGGCCGTCGTGGTGCAGAACGGCAACGCCTACGACGAGGGCCTGGACAACGACTTCTGGAAGCCGATCAAGGCGTACTGGAAGGAGCCGGCGAGCAAGGACAAGCGGGAGGCGCTCCGGGGCTTCACGAAACTCGACGCGACCAAGTGGCAGTACACGCACGGGGTGAAGAACGCCGAACTGGTGTCGCCCGACGCCTGGACGACGGACCAGTACCTGCTCGACCGCGACGGGAACGCCGACATCCAGCTCGACCTGTTCCTGAGCTACGGCAGCAACCCGCCGCTCTACCCGAGGTGGCAAGCGTACTTCCGCCAGCACCAGCCGCCGGTGCTGATCGCCTGGGGCCAGCACGACCAGATCTTCCCCGCCGCCGGGGCCGAGCCGTACAAGAAGGATCTGAAAACGCTGGAGTACCACCTGCTCGACGCCGGGCACTTCGCCCTGGAAACGAACGGCGACGAGATCGCCAAGCTGATGCGGGAGTTCCTCGGGAAGCACGTCAAGTAACGCCCCCGAACCGCCGCCGAAGCACTTCGGCGGCGGTCCCACATTTCACACCACGCCCGTGACGCACCCGACCGAGGCCATCCGATGAGCCACCTCCCCAGCGACATCGCCTTCACCCCCGCCGTGAAGGCGATCCAACACCAGAAAGGATCCCGGAAGAACTACGCCCGGATGGAACAGACCGACGGGTGGCAAACGACCGTCACCTCGGACCTGACGGAGTTCCTCGCCGACCTCGACATGTTCTACCTGGGCACGGCGAACGCCGAGGGGCAGCCATACATCCAGTACCGCGGCGGCCCGCCGGGCTTCCTGAAAGTGATCGACGGCCGCACCCTGGCGTTCGCCGACTTCGGCGGCAACCGCCAGTACATCTCGGTGGGCAACCTGTCCGAGAACCCGAAGGCGATCCTGTTCTTGATGGACTACGCCAACAGCCGGCGGGTGAAGGTGTGGGGGACCGCGACGGTGGTGGAGGGCGATTCCGAACTGCTGGCGAAGCTGAGCGACCCGGCGTACCCGGGCCGGGTGGAGCGGGCGATCGTGTTCGCCGTCGAGGCGTGGGACGTGAACTGCCCGCAGCACATCCACAAGCGGTATTCACGCCGGCAAGTTGCTCCGGTGATGGAGCAACTGCGGCAGCGGATCAGTGCGCTCGAAGCCGAACTTGCAGACCTCCGTCGGACATAAACGAGTTTACTTCACTTTCACTTCGACCGTCGCGTAGAGGCGGACATACCGGCACGTTCCGCCCACCTCGTCGCACAGGTGGTACAGAGCGTAGACCGGCACCCGGATGGTGCCCGCGGCGTCCTTCGGCACCTGCACCTCGAACCCGACGGTCCGGGGTTCGGTTGAAGTCGCCGCCTTCGGCCGCTCGGCCGCGATCAGTCGCTCGTGGACGGCCACCCCGGCCGGCGGATCGACCCACACCCGCAGCGGCTCGGCCTCGTTGTTCCAGTGGTCGGTTTTCATCGACGCGACGCGGAAGGTGAGGTGGACGCGAACCGACTGCCCCGGCTTTACCACCGCCGGCACCACCACGACCTCGCACGTCACCGAACCCGGATCCCGGTTCACCTTCCCCTTCGGGTCCGGGTTGGTCGGCGCGTCCTTCACGGCGGCGAACGCCTTCGCCGGTTGCGCGATCTCGGACCCGTCCGGGCGGACGGGGAGGGCGACCGGCGTCTCGCCCCGCTTGCGGACGGCGGCCTCGGCGTCCGGCACCCAGTCGTAGAACGGGTACGGTTTGTCCAGCCGCGGGCCGTACTGTTGGATCCGCCGCCGCCAGATGTACTGGTTCGGGTCGAGGTCGAGGGCCGTCCCCCACGCCGCCACCGCCGCCCGGAAGTCGTCCGCCTCGCGGGCCGTGGTCTCGGACCGCCGCCGCAGGCACACGCCCGACCGGAACCACGCCGGC
Organism: Gemmataceae bacterium; assembly: GCA_019747685.1. Taxonomy (GTDB): domain Bacteria; phylum Planctomycetota; class Planctomycetia; order Gemmatales; family Gemmataceae; genus Urbifossiella. The sequence goes on along the minus strand of JAIEQN010000060.1, from coordinate 12,917 downwards.
CCGTCCTTCGGGTCGTGCGTCACCGCCTGCCGGTACGCGGCGATGGCCGCTGATAACTTCTCTTCGCCACCCCAAAGGGCGAGGGTGTCGCCGTACCGCCGCCAGGCGTCCGCCGTCTTCGCCGCCTCGGCTGCCGCCTTCAGGTCGTCGAACTTCGGCGGGTGGGCCGGGGTGGGCGGGACCGGCTTGTTGGTGGCGTCGTCGGCGAACGCCTTGTCGAGGAAGTCGGCCGCGAACGTCTTCGGGTTGGGGCGGGTGGAGCGGACGATCCCGTGCTCATCAATGGCCAGCACGACCGGCACCGCCGCCGACCCCAACACGTTGATCGGGTCGTGCAGGATCGGCCAGCCGAACCCCTTCCACTGGGCGAACAGCCGGCACCGCTCCGGGTGCTGCTCCTGGGTGACGCCGAGGAGGACGAGTTTGCCGTCCGTCGCCCACTGTTTGGTCGCGTCGTGCCAGACCGGCACGTGCTAGCGGCAGCCCGCTCACCACGACGCGAACTGGACGAGCAGCACCTTCTTGCCGCGGAAGTCGGACAGGGTCTTCGGCTTGCCGCCCGCGACGTCCGGCAGGGTGAAGTCGGGGTGCCGGTCGCCGACCTTGGGCGTCTGGCCGAGCGCGAGCTGGGAAAGTAGGACCGCCGCCGGCACCGCCAGAAGCGAATGACGCATACGTCCCTCGGGGATGAACGCGGGTGACAGGGTCGTCGCCCGCATGAGTATAACGGGGGGTGCCGGGGCGGTCCCGGTCCATTTGTCGGTCCCGACCGGAGGAAACTTACAGTGAACCGTGTGATCACATGTGCGCTCGGCCTGGCCGTCGCACTGTCGGCGGCCGCCCCGGCGGCCGACCCGCCCCCGGAGAAGACCGGCATCAAGGTGGGCGAAAAGGCCCCGGCGTTCAAGCTGAAGGACCAGTCCGGCGAGGAGCAGGAACTGGCCGCCTTGCTCAAGAGCGGTCCGGTCGCGCTCGTGTTCTACCGGTCGGCGAGTTGGTGACCGTACTGCCAGAAGCAACTGGTCCAGTTGCAACGCGACCTGAAGGCGATCGAAGCGGCGGGGGTGAAGGTGGTGGGCGTCAGCTACGACCCGGTGGACGTGCTGAAAGCGTTCGCGGACAAACAGAAAATCACGTTCCCGCTCCTCTCCGACCCGGACAGCAAGACGATCACCGCCTACGCGCTGAAGAACAAGGAGACGGTCGGGAAGACGTTCGGCAAAGTCGACCTCGACGGGGTGCCGTACCCCGGTACGCTGCTGGTCGATGCGGACGGCGTGGTCCGCGCGAAGTTGTTCGTGGACGGGTACAAGGAGCGGCACTCGGTGGCTGAGTTGGTGAAGGCGGCCGAAGCACTGAAGAAGAAGTAGTCGATCCGGTGGCCCGACCGGGAGAGGGTGGCGATGCCCGAACCGACGTTCGACCCGCTCGCGTTCGTCGAGTACCCCGCCGAGGAGATGGCCCGGAGGGCGGCGGCGTTCCACGCCGACCTGAGTCGCCGCCGCACCGTCCGCCACTTCTCGTCACGGCCGGTGCCGCGGGCCGTTATCGAGGACAGCCTGCGGGCGGCCGGGTCCGCGCCGAGCGGGGCGAACCTTCAGCCGTGGCAGTTCGTGGTCGTGTCGGACCCGGCGTTGAAGGCCCGCATCCGGGTCGCCGCGGAAGAGGAGGAGCGGGAGTTTTACGCCCGCCGCGCACCGCAAGAGTGGCTGGCCGCACTGGCCCCGCTCGGCACCGACGCGGACAAGCCGTTCCTGGAGGCGGCCCCGTATCTGATCGCCGTGTTCGTGCAGCCGCACGGCCTCACCCCCGACGGCAAGACCGTCAAGCACTACTACGCCCAGGAGTCGGTCGGCATCGCCACCGGGTTCCTGATCGCGGCCCTGCACCACGCCGGGCTGGCCACGCTCACCCACACCCCCAGCCCGATGGGGTTCCTCACCGACCTGCTCGGCCGCCCGGCCCACGAGCGGCCGTTCCTGCTGCTCGTCGTCGGCTACCCGGCCGACGACGCGAAGGTACCGCAGATCACCAAGAAGCCGCTCGACGAGATCGTCACCTTCCGCTGAGCGAAATCCCCTCGGCTGGAACGCCGGTGCCAACCCTGTCGGCTTCGGCAGGCCGTGTATCATGTGCCAGACAGGTTGCCGCATTGCACGGTCTGACCCGACTTGGCGATGAGAAGGCTCGCGTGTACCGCCCGCGAAACCTGCCCCGTTTGGGGTGGTTGTCCGTGGCTTGACGGCTGACGACCGAGACAACGAGGTGACTTCACGATGCGCACGAGTCGACGCCGCTGGCTGCTTCTGGCAGGTACGATGGCGATCCTCGTGACCGCCGTCGTCAGTTGGGGCTGGGTCACAAGTTGGCGACGGCTTCCACACTTCGACGTGGCCTCCGAAGCACCGTTGACCGTACCGATCATGCCCGGAAAGGAGTACGCCGGAGTCATCGACACGCACCCGCGGCCGTATCTCGTCCGCGTCGATACGGGCAGGGGATCGGCGCTCATCTACGGCGCGGAGCACACCAAGAGCCCGGCCGACCCCGCGCTCGACGCCATCCGCCGCGAGTGGGAGGCGTTCGAGCCGACCGTGGCGTTGTGCGAGAGCCGGTTGGGCGTACTGTTCCCGCAACTCATGGACCCGGTCCGCGAGTTCGGTGAGCCGGGCCTGGTTCACGCGCTGGCCAGGAAGCGAGGAATCCCCACGTATACCTGGGAGCCGACGCCGGCCCAATACATGACCCACCTGCAACGCCAACCGTTCACGAAAGAGCAGTTGGCACTCCGCGTCAAGTTTGGTGCCTACTTTTCGAACCGCCGACACGGCCGACCCGCCGACCCCGAATCGTTCGTCGCCGACGCCGTCGGGAACGGGTCGAAGTGGCCAGGGCTGGAAGACACGTTGCCGACCGTGCGGGATTTAGAGGCCGCATGGAAGTCCCACTTCCCGGACGGGCCGGACTGGCGTGAGGTGTCGGACCAGTACGGACTCCCGGGGTTCCTGGCCGAAATCGATACCAACACCGCTCGGGACGAACACTTCGTCCGCATCGTCGCCAGCCTGGTGCGCGGCGGGCATCGGGTCTTCGCGGTCGCGGGAAGTAGCCATGCGGTGAAAATCGAAGCCGCCCTGAAGGCCGCCCTCGTGCCCTGAATCGATATTCGGGCAACCGACTTTCGAGGGACTACGAATGAACCTGCTCGGCATTCGATACTGCTCGGTCAGCGGGGGCGCGGAGCAGTTGGCCCAGTTCTTTGGTGCGCTGGGCCTGCAACGCCGGCCGCTCGGTGACCCCGACGGACGGGCTGAGCCTTTCGCGGGTGCCGCTTCCCCGCCGGTGATAGTTGGGTCGAAGTGTGGCCGCCGGGCAAGGGATGCCGGCCTGCACAATGCTTCTACTGGTGGTGGACGACGCCGACGCCGACCGGGTCAGCCCGGACGGCCGGAGGTGGGCGGTCGCGAGCAAGGTCAAGGGGCTGAGGTTCGACGCGAACAGCGCCGCCGGCCGAACGCTCCCGACCGTGATCATCCACCCGGCCGTCGATCCGGACGCCACCTTCTGTCTCCCAGGGTACGATGTCCATGCGGTGCTCGGGGCCGGCGGGTGCGGGGTCGTGTACCGGGCGACGCATCTCCGATTAGGCCGGGTGGTCGCCCTGAAAACGATCCGCCTCCAGGCGAACGCCCCGGGCACCGCCCTCGCCCGGTTCGAGCGGGAGGCGGTCGCCCTCGCCAAGCTCCAGCACCCGAACATCGTCGGCGTGTTCGACTACTGGCACCATGACGGGCGGGTGTACATGGCGATGGAGTTGCTCGACGGGGAAGACCTGGAGCGGCGGATCAAGCGGCTCGGGCGGCTGGACGAGCGGACCGGGTGGGCGATCGCCCGCCAGACGGCCGCCGCCCTGGCCCACGCGACGAAACTCGGCATCACCCACCGCGACATCAAGCCGGCCAACCTGTTCCTGGTCCCCCCGCCGTCCGGGTTCGGCCTTCCCGAAGACCTGCCGATGGTGAAGGTGATGGACTTCGGACTGGCATTCACGAATCGGACTGACCTGTCCGACGACGGCGGTCGGCTGACCCGCGCCGGGGTGGTAGTGGGCACCCCGGCGTACATGGCCCCGGAGCAGTTCGCCCGCACGGACGTGGACCACCGGGCGGACATCTACGCCCTCGGCGCGACCGTGTACCACGCCCTGGCCGGCCGCCCGCCGGTCACCGGCACGACGGTGTGGGAGGTGATGGCGAAGAAGGGCGAATCGGCCCCCAAACTCGCCGGCGGGGTGTCGGTCGAGTCGGCCCGCCTGGTCGCCGCCATGCTCACCCCCGACCCGGCCCGGCGGGTGGCCGACTACGACGACCTCATCCGCCGCATCGACGCGCTCCCGACAGCGGCCCGAACGACGGACGACCGGCCGGCCCGCCCCAAGGGCACCCGAATCCGTCTGGCCGGAATCATCGCCGGCCTTGCGGTCGTGGCGGGTGTTCTGCTGGCGAGCACCCTCGCCGCTTCCGGCCCGCGGCCGGCAAACGGGCCGCCCCCGGCGGTTGCCGCCACAGGCCGCCCGGAGGTGCTGTCGGATCGGACTAACTTCACGGCGTGGGAGATCGAAGGGAAGGCAACCTACGAGCCGGACGGCGAGGGGATGTCGGTGCTCACCACCAGCGGTTCGGTGCGGTGGGCGTTCCGCCCATCGGACGCGGACCGCCTGTCGGTGGGCCTCGACCCGCACCGGGCCGAGACGGTGGACCTGCTGTTCGCCGACGGCCTCGGCCTGCGGGTCAGCCGCACGGGTGGGGTGGCGGCCGGCGAGTTCCGCCCGGACGGGACGTTCCGCCCGCTCACGCCGGTTGCCCCGTACCCGGCGGCGGAGGCCCGCGAGGGGCTGGTGCCGTACCTGTCGGCGGAGGTGCAACGGGTCGGGGACCGCTGGGACGTGTGGTTCGACCACCGGCACGTGGGCGGCATCCGCACCCCTGAGCCGGCTGCCGGCCGCTTCCGACTCCGCACCGACGGCCGGGCCGTTCGCGTCGAGCGGGTCGAGTTGGAGAGACTGCGGGCGTCCGATTGACGGGCATTTCATCACCAACCGTTGGCCGAAACGCACCCGCCCCGCACCCGCTCATCGGGTCCGGGGCGAGTTACACCAGCACGAATTTCTCTTGGCTGAACAGTGACACGGTGTCGATGGCGGCCTGGCCGTTCATGTTACACAGGGCGGCCAGAACGGTCAACGGGGCCTCGCCGTTGGCCAGATCGGGTGTGAAGACGAGCCGGTTCACCCCCAGGGCCGAGTTGTAGTACACGAAGAAGCCGGGGCCGGTCCGCTCGATAGCGGGGGTGATCGCCGACGCCTTCCCGCCCGCCGAGTGGGTGCGGGCGAGCGCCGGGGATGGGAGCAAGGGGCCTCAGGCGTACGATTGGGCGGTGCGGGCGTTCGGGGCGGCGGACAAGCGGCGATGGCAACTGTGGCTAGTGGTGCTGCGGCACTGCGAGCTGCCCGACGAGCGGGCGTACTTCCTCGCCCGCGGGGCCGGCGGACACCACGGCGGGCAAGTTGATCCGAGTGGCGGGGGCGAGGTGGCGGGTGAAGGAGTGCCTGGAGTTGGCCAAGGGCGAGTGCGGGCTGGACGGGTACGAGGTGCGGAGTTGGACGGGCTGGCACCTGCACGTCACCCTCAGCCTGCTCGCCCTGGCGGGGGTGGCGGTCGTCCGCTCTCGGGTGCCCGTACCGCGGCGGGAAAGGGGCGAGCGGCTGATCCGCCTGAGCATACCCGAAGTGCGGAAGTTGCTCCTGCGGCTGATCTGGGCCGCCGTTCCGCCGGCCGAGCGGATGCTGGCGTGGTCGCTCTGGCGTCGGCGACACCAGCACCGGCCGCGGGAGTGCCACTACCGGAACCGAGGGGCCAAACCGCCCGACTGACCAACTACGGCGGTTGGACTGGCTCGCGGAGGATACAGGCTCCCCGGCATCACTGGCGAGCGGTCGTTTCCAGCAAACGGCGGAGCACCTGCGTCACCCTCGCCCGGCTGACGCCCAAGAACCGAGCCAGGGCCGCCCGGCTCTCGCACCGGCCCGAGTCGAGGATCGACTGGTAGTGTCGGGCCAACGCGAGCGGGTCGCGGGGTGCGTTGGGAGCCGATTTCTCCGGGAAAGTGTCCGCCCAGGGCCGAAGGTCGATGACCGCCCCTCGCCGTAACCTGTTGACCTGGAACACTCCCCGCTCGATGAACCCTGGTTCGAGTTGAGTACGCCTCGGGGAGCTTGAGCAAGTCGGAACACATTTCGAACCACTACGCCTCGCCGCAACCCACTACCTGACTGTTACTTGTGAACATCACGCTCACGGATCGGAAGGGCATGCTCCGCCATAGCTGCCATCACATCCCTACTCGCCGGGAATTGGTTGTCCCCGCATCGAAAAGGTAACCCGCACGTGGGCAATGGGTTGCGATCTCCTGCAGGCTTACTCTTCTGGTTCGAGTCCGTACCCTAATCAGCACTTGACGGCATACGATCCGGTCCGGTTGCTGGCCCGGTACCGACACCGACGGGTACCGGTTGATGGCCGATGTCACCCAGTTGCTGGACGCCCTCGCTGGCGGCGACCCGAACGCCGGAGCGGACTTGTTGCCCCTGGTTTACGCCGAACTCCGACAGTTGGCCGCGGCCCGCATGGCCGGTGAGAGGCCCGGACAAACGCTGGACGCCACCGCCCTGGTACACGAGGCGTACTTGCGGCTGGTCGGCCCCGGGCGGTCGGACCGGTGGGCTGGTCGGGGGCACTTCTTCGCCGCCGCGGCCGAGGCCATGCGCCGCATCCTCATTGAGGCCGCCCGCCGGAAGCACGGTGCCCGGCGCGGCGGGGGCCGTGGCCGGGTGGCCGCCGACCTGGACCGGCTGGCCATCACCTCCGATGACCCGGCCCTTCTGGACCTAAACGAGGCGCTGGACGCCCTGGCGGCCGAGTCCCCGGTCCGGGCCGAACTTGTCAAGCTGCGCTTCTTCGCCGGGCTGACGATGACCGAGGCCGCCAATGCTCTCGGCGTGTCCGTCGCCACCGCCGAGCGGTATTGGGCCTACGCCCGCGCCCGGCTGTACACCCTGCTGGCCGACCCGCAGGAGAATCCGTGAGGGGTTTTCGACGGTTCTCTCGCCTTGCAGGGCGGACACCCACGGGCGAGGGCCGCGTCATGAGCGACGTAACGCAAGTCGAAGCGATTTACCTGGCCGCCGCCGAGCGGTCCGACCCGGCCGAGCGAGCCGCCTACCTCGATGACGCTTGCGGGGCCGACGCCGACCTGCGTCGACGGGTGGACGAGTTGCTCGCCGCCCACCCGAAGCTCGGGCGGTTTCTGGAACCGCCCTCGGGCGCGACACACGCCTACGTCGGGGCCGCCGACGGGGTCGCACTCGCGGTCGGTCAGCTCATCGACGGGCGGTACAAGTTGCTGGAGCGGATCGGCGAAGGCGGCATGGGCGAGGTGTGGGTCGCCGACCAGCTCGCCCCGGTCCGGCGGCGGGTGGCCGTCAAGCTCATCAAGCCGGGCATGGACTCGCGGGGCGTGCTGGCCCGGTTCGAGGCCGAGCGGCAGGCGCTCGCCGTCATGGACCACCCGAACATCGCCAGGGTGCTGGACGCGGGCACGACCGCCGACGGCCGGCCGTACTTCGTCATGGAACTGGTCAAGGGCACGCCGATCACGGAGTTCGCCGATGCACGCAAACTCACACCGAAAGAGCGGCTCGAACTGTTCGTGCCGGTCTGCCAGGCGATCCAGCACGCCCACCAGAAGGGCGTCATCCACCGCGACATCAAGCCGTCGAACGTGCTGGTGGAGCTGCACGACGACCGGCTCCTGCCGAAGGTGATCGACTTCGGAGTGGCGAAAGCGGTCGGCCAGCAACTGACGGAGAAAACGATCTACACCGGCCTCGGCACACTCGTCGGCACGCCGGCGTACATGGCCCCGGAGCAGGCGACCTTCAACGCTCTGGACATCGACACGCGGGCGGACGTGTACGCCCTGGGCGTGCTGCTCTACGAACTGCTCGCCGGTAGCCCGCCGGTGGAGGCCGAGCGGCTGAAGAAGGCGGCCCTCGACGAGGTGCTGCGCATCGTCCGCGACGAGGAACCGCCCCGCCCGTCGCAACGCCTCAGCACCTCGCAGGCGAAGGCGACGATCGCCGCGACCCGCCAGTGCGACCCGGCGAAGCTGTCGGCGCTCATGAAGGGCGAGATCGACTGGATCGTGATGAAGGCGCTGGAGAAGGACCGCACCCGCCGGTACGACACGGCGACGGCGCTGGCGAAGGACGTGCAGCGGTACCTGACCGGGGACGCGGTCGAGGCGTGCCCGCCGACGCTGGGGTATCGGCTGAAGAAGGCGTACCGGAAGAACGTCGTCGCGATCTGGGTGACCGGCCTGTTCGTGTTCTTCGTGGCGTCCTCGGCGGCGATCGCGCTCGGGCTGGCCTGGATCGCCCGGCAGGCCGAGGCGTTGGCCCGGGCGAAAGAGCAGGAAGCCCAGGAACAGCGGGACAAGGCCGAACGATTGTTCGCAACAGCTTCTTCGCTACAGGAAGGCTACTTGGAAGCAGCCGTGGAAGCTGAGATCCGAAACAACGGTTCGCGGCTGGATGCCGATCTGCTGGAGTACAAGTCCGACCCGCGGGTGGGGCTGCTCCGATTGGCTCGCCCACTCAAGGGTCGTATCGGTCCAATCAAGAGTGATTTCCCAGCTCCGAATGCGGAACACTGGATGGGCTTCGAGGACGACCCTGAACTCAAGAAGCTCCGCGAGTTCCAGACCGCCGCCGTCATCGCCGCCGGGCAGGAGTTCGTGCCGCTCGTGCCACCACTGGACACGAACAAGGTCGAGCGCATCACCCCGGATAGCCGGCTGTGCATCGCCGGCGCCGAACGCGACGGGCTGCGGCTGATCGAGATTCCGAGCTTGAAGCGGGTCGGCGTGCTGCGTGAGGGTACCGAGCGGTTGTTGCAGTGGGGTTTCAGCCCGGACGGCCGAACCGTCTACACGCAAGACACCGACGGCGTCGCCCGCTTCTGGAACCGCGACGGCACGTTCCGGGCGAAGACGCCGCCGCGGCCGGAGCGCTGCGTCTACCCGCCGGGGCTGTCGATGGGCCAGTTGCGGCGGTCGCTCATGCCGTGGGACGACGCGAACGAGTTGATCGTCGCTGACGGCGTCGCCCTCGTCCGCAGTCACCAGGCCGATTGGGAATGGAAGAAGAACGACAAGGGGGAGATTGACAAAGACGGCGACGGGAACAACTTCGCCATGACGCGGACGAATCGACGGGCCGGTACTTACGACGTGTACGACACGCAGACAGGGCGGTTCATCCGGCGATTGACCCCGCCTGGGCGGATGTTCGCCAAGTTGGAACTGTCTCCCGACATGCGGTGGATTGTTGCCGTCGAAGACGACTGCGACGAGCGCGGCCAGTTCGGGAAAAAGTCGTCGAAGGCGAACCTCGTTCTTCTTTCCGCCGCAGACGGCCGCGAACTGGCCCGGCTCGGGTTCGCGGGGAAAACCTCGGATCAGTGCCGGTTCGCCGTCAGCCCAAGCGGGAAGTGGGTGTTGACGATGAACCCCGACTACAAGGACGAATGGATCATCGCAGCCGATGGAGTGCGGCTGTACCGTAGCAGTGACTGGCAACCCGTCGCGGACGCTGCCCTCGCTGACGCGCTCGCCCGAGTGCCGGACGCCATCGACCTGCGGTTTGTGACGGACGATTGGCTAGCTGTACAAAGCGAACCCAGCAACCCAGACGACCACTTTGCCGGCTGGCTCTGCCTTGGACAGCGGGGATCGTGGCGGCCGTCGCAGAACAGCGTCCTGGCGTGGGGGCTGCCGACCGTCGAGCGACCGGTCGACGGCTCGCCCCTGTTCCGCTGGTTCGACGACCTATTCACCACGGACACGATCGAACGCCTCAAGCCGCCGGCGGGCCGGCGGTATCATCCCACCCTCGCCAGGCTCGCTCCCGACGGCCGGTTCTGGTCGACCGCCCGCGTCCGCTTCCACCAGTCGATGTCCCTTGATGACGGGTTCAGGCGATGGTACAGCCACGGGCACTCGTTCGGCAGCGTTGAGTGGTACGGGCAGAAACAATTCTTCGACGGCCAGTTCCTCAGAGGCGACCGACTCGGGCACGACTTCGACACCGTCACGGAAAAGGACCTGCCCTACGCCGTGAACGGTCCACACGTCCACGGGTTCGGCCAGGTCGCCGTCCGCACCTACGGCGAGGCCGGCGAGGACAACCCGCGGTACTATGACGACGCCGAACTCCGCGTCCTGCCCGACCCGAAGCGGCTGGACATCCCGCCGGAACTGGTGGAACTTTGGGCCAAGGTCGTCGTCGGAGGGGAACTCGGACCGGACGGCCGGTTCCAGGCATGGGACCATCCGACCTGGGCAACCAAACAGCGCGAACTGGCCGCAGCGAAGCCGCCGTATGCCGACTTTCCGTTCCCCGGCTGGGCCACCACCGAACCGCACCTGTGGTGGCGCATCCGGGCGAATGAACTCAAAGAAGGCCGCGAGCATGACCGGCTGATCGCTGAATGGCGACGTCTGACGGGTCGGAATCGACCCAAGCCGGAACCGGACGCCTGGCGGACGCCGGGGCCAGTCCCGCCCGTGCCAGCCAGGGAAGTCGCCCCGCCGCCGCAACCCGTGAAGTGACCGAAGCCCAATCATGCATCCGCAGGTACATCCTGCAACCGCCGCAGCACCTGCGTCACCCTCGCCCGGCTGACGCCCAGGTGGCGGGCGAGGGCGGCCCGGTTCTCGAACTTGCCCGAGTCGAGCAGGGCCTTGTAGTGGTGGGCCAACCGGAGCGGGTCGGCGGGCGGTTTGGCAGCCGGTTTCTCGGGGAAAGCGTCACCCCACGGGAGCAAAGTGAAGACGGCCGCTCGACGTAACCTGTTGATGCAAAATACTCCCCGTTCGATGAACCCTGGTTCGAGTTGAGTCCGCCTCGGGGAGCTGCCTAAAGCTCTGCCGGCCCAAGCACTTCAGCTTACCCCGGGGCGGTCCCGGGCGCGGCCCGAAAGCCGCCCGTCCCGTCCTACCGTCTCCACAAGCCGTCCGGCCAGGCCGTCGTCACCGTCCCCCTCGGGGGCGGGCGGCGGCACGATGTCTACCTCGGCCCGCACGGCTCCCCGGAGTCGCACAAGGAACACGCCCGGGTGGTCGCCGAGCTGGCGGCCGCCCCCTCCCCGGCCGTCGTCGCCCCGGGCCGCCCGCCCGATTTCGCCGTCGACGAGCTGCTGCTCGTCTTCTGGCGGCACGCCGAGGGCCACTACCGTCACCCCGACGGCACCCCGACCAGAGAGCTGGGCGAGTACCGCCGGGCGTTCGGCCCGGTCCGCCGGCTGTACGGCCGAACCCCGGCCGCCGGGTTCGGCCCCCTGGCCCTCCAGGCGGTCGGGAAGGCGATGGTCGAGGCGGGGTGGTGTCGCACCCGGGTGAATAAGCAGGTCGGCCGGGTCCGCCGGGCGTTCAAGTGGGCGGCCGGCCAGGAGCTCGTCCCGGGGTCGGTCCCGGACGCCCTCAAGCACGTGGCCGGTCTCCAGCGGGGGCGGACCGACGCCAAGGAGCGGGACCCCGGCCGGCCGGTCGACCCGGCGGTGGTGGACGCCACCCTCCCCTTCCCGTCCCGCCACGTCCGCGGGCTGGTCGCGTTCTGCCGGCTGACCGGATGCCGCCCCGGGGAGGCCCGCCGGCTGACCCGGGCCCAGATCGACACCGCTGGCGACCCGTGGGTACACCGCCCGGTCCAGCACAAGGGGCGGCACCGGGGGAAGGACCGGGCGGTCCCCCTCGGCCCGCGGGCCCGTGCCCTGCTCGACGAGTTCCCGACCGCATCGACGGGCGACCCACTGTTCTCCCCCAAGCTGGCCCGGGAGGAGCGGTACGCGGCCAACCGGGCCCGGCGGAAGCCGACCGCCCCGCCCAGCCAAGCGTACCGCCGGAAGGCGGACCCCCGGCGGAAGCCGCGGGACCGGTACTCGGCGGACGCCTTCGCGGCCACGGTGTACCGGGCGGCGAAGCGGGCCGGGGTCGGGCCGTGGCACCCCAACCAGCTACGGCACCTGTTCGGGACCGAGGTGCGGAGGCGGTTCGGGCTGGAGGCCGCGCAGGTCGCCCTGGAGCACGAGCGGGCGGACGTCACCCGGGTATACGCCGAGAAGAACCTGCCCTGGCCGCCCAAGTCGCTGCCGCCGTCGGCTGAGTCCGAGGCCCGCCCCGGTGCCTGTACCGGGGCAGGCCATACCCGTGTGGAGGTGCCCGATGTAGTACGAACTGGTCCCGCCCCGGGTGTTCCACGGGTCTTGCGGCTAACCGGGCTTCAATTCAGCCACGGCATGGTCGCCGTGGAGACGCCGGCCAGGCGTACCGGCTGACGCACTGGCTCGAGCTTCAATTCAGCCACGGCGGGATCGCCGTGGAGACCCCCGAGGCCGGCACCCCGCCGCCGTCGCCCGCCCCGCTTCAATTCAGCCACGGCGGGATCGCCGTGGAGACGAATCAAACCGGGGGGTAGACTCGCCGTGAGGCTGAGCTTCAATTCAGCCACGGCGGGATCGCCGTGGAGACCCTGGGAGGCTTAACACGAGTACCGAAGCCCCCTTCAATGATGCGGTTCGAGCGGTTCGTGTAACTCTCTACCCGTCAACAATCGTCGAGTTGGCGGGCAGCACGGAAGTTGTTGAGGGTTCTTGCTATCCCTCTTGCGAGCAGATTCTGCAGCAATCTGGACCGTTACCCATATTGTCAAAGAACTTCTGCGTAACTAGGGCCTGTTGACGTTGGTCGTGGTTCGCAGGCGGATGTACCCGAGGCTCAGGTGGACGAACCCGAGGTAGCTG
>JAIEQN010000264.1 GCA_019747685.1 Gemmataceae bacterium | reverse complement strand
TGCCCGCTCAATCACGTCGGGGCACTCTGGTACTTCGTCCGACTCTACAACGCATCCCGACTGTAGGGCCACTACCCCGCCGCCACCGCTTCACCCCGGTCTCGCTCGACGGCCGTCCCCCGCTCCCGACGGTCGTAGTCCAGGTGCCCGGTCCGCAGGCCGCGGAGCAGGGCATCGACGTGGTCCAGGTTGTGTCGGACGTGTCCGCCCACGGCGCTGCCGGCCGCCGCCGGCTGGCGGGTGTACTGGTCGTCGGTCAGGGCGGCGACCAGGTCGGCCAGTTGCCCGAGGGCGGCCGCCAGGGCGCGGACGACCGGCGGGGTGTCGGTCACGGCCGGCCCTCGCCGAGCAGCCGGGCGGCGAACGGCAGTTGCTTCCACCGGTAGGCGAGGACCACGACCGCGCCGACGGCCACAGCGACGGCCAAGCCGAACAGCAGCCCGCCGTCCCCTTCGCCGGTGGCCGGGTCCTTCACCTCGATGCCGAGGGCGGTCAGGTGGGTGAAAATGGCTCCGGCAATCAGCCCCAGGGCGAGCACCGCCCCGCCGGCCGCCCACCGCCCGCCGCACAGCAGCAGGGCGGCGGCGACCAGCTCGAAGGTGCCCACCGCGGTCGCCGCCGGCCGCCCGCCCCGGCCCTCGAAGATGTACGCCGTCTCCGGGGCGTAGGTGAACTTGAAGTAGAGGGTCTGCAACAGCACGGCGGCGACGGCCAACTGGGCGGCCCACGGCACGGCGACGGCCGACCAGTGCCGGCGGGTGGCGGGTGGCGGGGCGTCGGTCATCGGTGGTCCTCGGAGTCAGGTCGGCAGGGTTCGGCGGTATCCACCCCAATACGATGACACTGGCCCGCACCGGGTTACACCACTGCCATCGGTAACCACAGAATGGCCGACCCGGACCCCAAATCCCCCCGCGAAGAGGTTGACACCCTCCGGGCGATCGTCGAGGGCACCGCCCGGCACACCGGGGACGAATTCTTCCGCGCCTTGGTCCGCAACCTGAGTCGGGCCACCGGGGTGCCGAACGCCTTCGTGGCCGAGTTCGCCGGCTCGGACACCCGGGTGCGGACACTCGCCTACTGGCGGGCCGGGGCGTTGGCCCCGAACGCCGAGTGGGACCTGCCCGGCACCCCGTGTGAGGACGTGCTCCGGGGGGGCGTGTGTCACCACCCCACCGGGGTGGCAGAAAAGTTCCCGAACGACCCAGGGGTCGAGAGCTACTTCGGGGTGCCGCTCCGGGAGGCCGGCGGGGCCGTGCTCGGTCACCTGGCGGTGTACAACGACCGGCCGATGCCGGCCGAGCCGCGGCTCTTGGACACCTTCCACATCTTCGCCGCTCGGGCGGCCGCGGAGCTCGACCGGCTGCGGATGGATCGGATGCTCCGGGACAGCGAGGCCCGGTACCGGGACTTGTTCGAGGAGGCTCCGGTCGCCTACTTGGCGGTCGATGCGGACGGCTGCCTGCGGCGGGTGAACCGGGCCGTCATCGAGCTACTCGGTCGGCCGGCCGAAGCGCTCGACGGCACCTGCCTGATCGATTACGCCTCTCCCACCCCGGCCGGCCGCCCGCGGATGGAGGCGGTGCTCGCCGAGTACCTTGCCGGTCGGCCGGTGGTCGGGCAGGAGGTCGAGTTTGCCCGGCCGGACGGCTCGCCGGTCTGGCTGGCCCTCTGGGTGCGGCCGTTCCCCGGCCCCGACGGCCGCCCGGTCGGCGGCCGGGTGGTCGGCACCGACATCACCGCACGGGTGCTGGCCGAGAGGGACGGGGCGAGGTTGCGGCAGCAGAACCAGTACCTACGCGAAGAGCTGAAGGCGGCCCACAACTACGACGAGATCGTCGGCCGCAGCCCGGCCCTGGTGGCCGTCCTCCAGCGGGTGTCGAAGGTGGCAGGCACCGACTCGACCGTTCTCGTCACCGGGGAGACGGGGACCGGGAAGGAGCTGATCGCCCGGGCCGTCCACTCGGCCGGCCCGCGGGCGGGCAAGCCGCTGGTCAAGCTGAACTGCGCCGCCCTACCGGCCGGCCTGGTCGAGAGCGAGCTGTTCGGGCACGAGAAGGGGGCGTTCACCGGGGCCGACCGCAAACGGATCGGCCGGTTCGAGCTGGCCGACGGCGGCACCCTGTTCCTCGACGAGGTCGGGGAGCTGCCGCTCGACACCCAGGCCAAGCTGTTGCGGGTGCTTCAGGAGAAGGAGTTCGAGCGGGTCGGCGGGACCGACCCGGTCCGCATCGACGTGCGGGTGATCGCGGCGACCAACCGCGACCTCGGGGCGATGGTCAAGGCCAAGCAGTTCCGCGAGGACCTGTTCTACCGGCTCAACGTCTTTCCGGTCCCCCTCCCGCCGCTCCGCGACCGGCCGGACGACATCTCGCTGCTCGTCCACTTCGTCGTGGCCAAGCTAGCGGCCCGGATGGGCAAGCGGGTGGACGCGGTCGGCCCGGACACCCTGGCCCTGCTCACCGCCTACCCGTGGCCGGGCAACGTCCGGGAGCTGGAGAACGTGCTGGAGCGGGCCGTCATCCTGGCCGACGGTCCGGTCCTGGAGATCGACCCCGAGGTGCTGCCCGTCGGACCAGAGTCGCCCGAACCCAACGGGCTGGAGCCGACCAGCCGCACCCTCCAGGCAGTCGAGCGGGAACACATCCTGGCAGCCCTGACCCAGTCGGGCTGGGTGATCGAGGGGCCGGGCGGGGCGGCCCGGCTTCTCGGCCTGCACCCGAACACCCTCCGCAGCCGGCTCAAGCGGTTCGGCATCGCCCGGCCGTCCCCCGACCAGCCGTAGCCGGCAACCCACGACGGGTCGTGGGGCCACGACCCGTCGTGGGCACACACGGCGGTAGGCGGGCTGCGCGGGGTCAGCCGAGCAGCCTTTCGCAACTCTCAAATCGTTACTCCACATCAGGTTGCGCGAGCACCTTGTCCGGGTTATCAGCCGGCGGCACGTCACTCGCTTTGTGGAGGGGTGTTCTCGCACCGTCGCCCCACGGGGTACGTGATGACTGCTGCCGTTCGACCCGATGCTGATCGGGAGGGTGCTGAGGCGGAGTTGGTCGCTCGCTTACGAGCCGGCGACGAGGACGCCTACGAAATCCTGTTCCGGTCCCACGCCGGGGCCATGCTGGCGGTCGCCCGCCGCTACCTCGGCGACACCGACGAGGCGGCGGACGCCGTCCAGGACGCCTTCGTGTCGGCGTTCCGGGCGATGCCCGGCTTCGCCGGCGCGGCCCGGCTCGGCACCTGGCTGCACCGCATCACCTGCAACGCCTGTCTGATGAAACTGCGGACCCGGCGGCGAAGTCGCCTCGTGCCTCTCGCCGATCACTCGCCGACCGAGACCGACCCGGTCGCGTCCGGGGCGGCGGCGCTGGTCCAGGCCGAGACGGTAGCCGCCGTGAGGGATTGCGTCGACAAGCTGCCGAGTTCGTACCGCACGGTCATCCGGCTCCGCGATCTCGAGGGGCTGGACACGGACGCGACGGCCGCCCGGCTCCGGACGAATTCGGCGGTGGTGAAAACGCGCCTGCACCGCGCCCGCCACGCGCTCCGATCACTCCTCGAACTGGAGTTGATGGGCGTCGAGTAGACCGTCCCTCACACCCCCTTGAACGGTGGAAGCCGATGACCGACCAATACCCACTTGGTGGTCCCGATCAGCCAGCGAGCGGGGCAGACGTGAGCCGCAGACGGTTCCTCCTGGGAGGGGCTGCCGCCGGCTCCGTCGGCGTCGTCGGGGGCGGGCTGGCGAACACACCACCGACGCCGACCCGAGGAACACCCATGAACCCGAGGCTGTTCACGTTCGTCGGCGGGACGACCGGGCCGTGGGCCGTCGAGAAGATGGAGGCGGTGGTCGGAGACCCGCTGCCGGCGGCGAAGCGGCTGAACATCGTCGAGGGGGCTGTGATCGACCGTGCCGCCGAGACGGTCTGGATGCTCCGGGGCGTGACGAGTAACGAGCGGTACGCGACACGGGCGGAGAAGAACCTGATGGCTGCCAAACAGGTGGCCCTCGGCCGCCCCACGGCGACTCGGGCGGCTCTGATCCCGATCCGCAAGAGTGCCAAGTGGTGGGCCATGACCCAGGACGAGCGGCGGGCGGTGTTCGAGGACACCTCCCGGCACGTCCAGACGGGCTTGAAGTACCTCCCGGCGGTGGCCCGCCGGCTGCACCACTGCCGGGATTTGGGGGAGGCCGAGCCGTTCGACTTCCTCACCCTGTTCGACTACGCCCCGGCCGATGCTGCCGCGTTTGACGATCTCGTGGCTGCGCTCCGGGTGACGGCGGAGTGGAGCTTTGTCGAGCGAGAGGTGGACATCCGCTTGGTACGCGACGGCGGCTGACGAACTTCATCCATGAAGAGGCTCTGCGTACTTAGCAAGTACCAGTGCTTGGCTGCGGGGTTCACCGTCGCCGTCGGAGTGTTTCGTCGCGGGGGTTCGCAAGGCATCCCCCGCGACGGAACGCGACACAGGCGGCGGGCCGGCGGCCTCCCCCGGATCACCAGAGCCGGAGGAGGATTCCGAGCGGGGGTTGCTGGCTTGCTGGCCAGCCTGCTGGCTTTACTGCTTGCTGACTGGCCGGCCTGCGGTTCAGGATGGGCTTTGGCCCTCGGTCGTGGTCAGGCGTTCGAGCCGGATGCGGTCCCGGAACGACCGGGGTGGCCGTTCGGCGGTTCCGCTCCCGGCGTCCGAGAGCGTCGACTCGGTGTCCGGTCCGGACATCCCGCCCGGCTGTGCTGTTCCGGTGCCGGTCTGCTCCTGTCGGCGGCGAATGCGGGCGGTGATCGGCTCCTCGGCGGTGGCCTGGGTCTGCCCGCCGCGCTGCGGGGCGGCCTCGATAGCGTTGGCCGCCTTCAGGGCCTTGATCCGATCGGCCAGTTCCACCGCGTCCGACCCATCCCCGCCGTCCGCCGGCTGGCCCCCGGCCGACAGCCCAGCCTTGAGCTGGTCCCGCAGGTCGGTGAGTGACGCCAGGTAGCCTTCGTGGGCGAACGGCCGGCCGAGCCGGGCTTGGTAGTCGCGGAGTTGGCCCTCGGCCACAGCCAGGTCTTGGCGGACCCGAACGGTCTCGTCGGCGTAATCGTCGGCCATCCGGGCCAGGGCGTTCAGTACCGCCCGCGGCCCCTGGTGGTCCCGGGACAGCATGGCCCGCTGGACGGTTTCCCCTTCGAGGTACACGTCCGGCGGGAGGCTCGGGTGCAGGACCAGCCCGAAGCTCAGCCCGCGGTAGCTGCCGACCGGGACGCGGGTCGGCTCGCGGACGGAAAGCGGGAGGGCGTCCAGCCGCTTGCCCAGAACGGTCAGGGCGTCGGCCCGGCCCCACTTCTGCTTGCCGATGCGAACCGGGTCGTGCTCGTGGGCCATCACGGTGGCCTCGTCGGCGGAAAGCCGTGTCAACCGGCCGGCCAGCCCGTCGATGCGGGCCGGCAGGTCGCGGACGCTCCGGCGGGCGACGTACTGCTCGTCCAGGTGGGTCTTCCGCAACAAGCTCAGCCGCTGTAACTCGGCGTCGGCCTCGGCCAGCGTGAGTACGGCCGGGTTGCCCGACGCGATCGCCTTCACCTCGGCGTAGGAGAGCTCCTGGCCGCCGACGTCCTCGGCCCGGCGGGCGGCGTTGGCCCCGGTCATCACCTGGCCGATGAACCGGGCCTTCGTCTCCAGCGCCTGCCACATGTAGGCGTCGAAGCTGCCCTCGGTGACGTACCGGTAGATCGAAACCTCCGGGTTCTCGTTCCCCTGCCGCAGGATGCGGCCGTCCCGCTGTTCGACCTCGGCCGGCTTCCACGGGGCGTCCAGGTGGTGCAGCGCCACCAGCCGCTTCTGCACGTTGGTGCCGGTCCCCATCTTCTGCGTCGAGCCGAGCAGCACGCGGACCGACCCCTGCCGCACCTTCTCGAACAGGGCCTGCTTCCGGGCGTCCGACTCGGCGTCGCCGATGGCGGCGATCTGGTCGCGGGGGACGCCGCGGGCGACGAGCTTCTCGACGATCTCTTGATAGGGGGAGTAGCCCCACGGGGTCGGGTTCACCCCCAGGTCGGCGAAGATCATCTGGGTGCCGCGGGTGGTGGCGGTCTGACGCCAGATGGCCACGACGTTGTCCACCAGGCGGTTCACCTTCGAGCCGGGGAAGTCGGGGGCGGTCGCGTCGAGCATCCGGGCGTCGGTGGCGAGCTTGCGGCCGTCGGTGGTGATGGCCAGCGCGTTGTCCTCCCGCGGGTCCACTTTCTCGGATCGCAGCCGCTCGTACCGCTCGACCAGTTGCTGCTGGAGGGCGTACTGCTCGTCCGACATCGGGCAGGCCACCACCTCGGCCTTGCCGCCCTTGAGTGTCGGCCGCGGCAGGTCGAGCGACTCGGCCGTCTGCACGTCGGCGAACTGGCGGAACATCTGCTGGAGTTCCGGCAGGTTGGTGAACTTGGCGAACCGGCTGCGGGGCCGCAGCCCGGCCCCGTCGGGGGACAGCTCCATCGCGTCCACCACCTCCCCGAAGGTGGCCGCCCAGGCGTCGAAGTGTTCGATCCCCCGGTCCTTCATGCCGTGCGGGTCGAGGAACCGCTGCAGGGTGTAGAGTTCGACCATCGTGTTCGAGATCGGCGTGCCGGTGGCGAACGTGACGCCGTGCCCCTTGTGCTGCTGGTCCAAGTAGCGGGCCTTCATGTACACGTCGAATGCGCGTTCGCTGCCGCCGGTCTGGATGCCGGCCACCCGGTCCATCTTGGTCGGGGTCTCCAGGTTCTTGAAGGAGTGCGCCTCGTCGATGAAGACGTGGTCCACCCCGAGGTCGTCGAACACCAGCCCGTCGTCCTTCTTGTCCCCGGCGAGCAGGTCGTTCATCCGTTCGGCCCGGGCCGCCTTCTGCTTCTCGATGGTCTTGATCAGGTTGCGGTTGCCGCCCCGGTTGGCCGCGTGTTCGACGAGCAGCCGGTCGTACTCGGCGATCTGGTCGCGGAGGAACCCTTCCTGGTACTCCCGGCTCATGCCGATCCGCTCGAATGACGAGTGGGTGATGATGATGCCGTCCCACTCGCCCGAGGCGATCTTGGCGGTGAGCATCTTGCGGCGGTCCTTGGCCAAGTCCTCCTTGGCGGCGACCAGCAGCTTGGCGTTCGGGTAGAGCTGCTGGAACTCGCGGGCGAACTGCTCCAGCAGGTGGTTGGGGACGACGTACATGGGCTTGTGGACGAGGCCGGCCTGTTTCATCTTCATGCCGGTGGCGGCCATCGTGAACGTCTTCCCGGCCCCGACGACGTGGGCGAGCAGGGTGTTGCCGCTGCTCATCCCCCGCCACACCGCGTCCTTCTGGTGCGGCCGCAGGCCGAGCGCCTGGTTCATCCCTGGGAAGTCGAGGTGGGAACCGTCGAACCGGCGGGGGCGGAGGTTGTTGAAGGCGTCGTTGTAGGTCCGCACGAGCCGCTCGGTGCGGTCGGGGTCGGCGAACACCCACGACCGGAACCGCTCCTTGATGACCTTCAGCTTCTCGCGGGCGGCCAGCGTCTCCTCGGGGTTGACCACCCGCTCCTCGCGGTCGGCCGAGCGGATCGTGTCGTAAATGGTCGGCGACTTCATGTTCAGCGCCTGCTCCAAGAGCCAGGTGCCGTTGGCGCGGGCGGTGCCGTAGTCGGCGGTGGCCGCAACGGACGCCTTGGCGGCGGAGTCGGCGTCCAGGCTCCAGACGGCATCCTGCACCAAGTGGGCGACCGGCACGGACGCGACCGGCACCTTGAACAGGTCGGCGGCGAACGCCTGGATGTCACTGGCCGGAATCCACGGGGCACCGAGGTTGGCGTCGATGTCGCCGGGCAGCACGTCCTCCGGCTGGACCGCCCGCAGGGCGCTGACGTTGCGGGCGTATTCGGCCCCGGCCCGCTCTGCGGTGGCCAGCTTCTGCCGGACGTTGCCGGACAGGTACACGTCGGCCGTCTCCCACGCCTTCGATTCCGGGTCGAGGAAGATCAGGTCGCCAAGCTCGGCGACCACCTGCTCCTCGGGCTTGCCGTACAGGGCGGCGATGAACGGCAGGTCCACCCCGCCCCGTTGATTGAGCGAGACGAGCAGCCCGTCCTCGGCGGTGTCCACCCGCGTGACCGGGGGCGTCCGCCCCACCACGTCGCGGGTCATGATGGCGGCCTTGGCTGCCCGGCCGGTCACCTCGTCGTAGTCTTCGAGGGCCATGACCAGCATGGCGTCCGGGTCGTCCTTGAACTTCACCAGGTTGGGCGTGCGGCGGATGACGGTGCCGTCCGCCGCCTCGCCGAAGGTGGTCTTGTTGACCGGCCCGTAGGCCGCGACGAAGCGGTCGTAGGCCCGGTTCAACTCCTGCCGGGCGGCCGCCCGGTGTGCCTCGGGCCAGCCCTCGTTCTGGGACTGGAGCACCCGGCGGGCGCGGTCCCGCAGCCCGACCAGGGCGGCCAGCCGGCGGCCGGTCAGGGTGCCGTCGGCCCGTAGCGTGGTGCCGCCGTACACGACCGGCTGCCCCTGCCCGCCCTCGGACTGGTAGACCACCCGGTCGTCGCCGACGAAGAAGCTGCCCTCGCCGACGTGCCGCTCGGCCGGCGGCGGGACGAACGCGGGCGGCGGGGGTGGGGCGTCGGTCGTCCGCGTCGGCTTGAATTCCGGCAGTCGCGCGACGGCCTGGCGGAGTTGCTCGGCGAGGTCGCCGGTGGCGAGGACGCTCAAGCCGTCCCCGCCGTAGAGCGTGTCCTTGCGGCTCCAGGCCCCGAGCACCATCTCGGGGTGGTTGAGGAAGTAGCGGTTGACGGGCACCTCTGCGCCATCGATCTTCAGCGGCGCGACGCCCAGCCAGTCGGGATCGGCATGGTCGGGAGGCTCGCCCCGGCCACGCTTCCGGAGGAACACGATGTCGGTCACCACGGAGGTGCCCTCCCGCTTGAAGGCGTCGGACGGCAGGCGGACGGCCCCGACGAAGTCGGCCCGGTCGGCCAGGTACTCGCGGATCGCCGCGTTTTGCTTGTCCAGGGTGAAGTGCGACGTGACCAGGGCCAGGACGCCGCCGGGCTTGAGGGCGTCCACCGACTTGGCGAAGAAGTAGTCGTGCAGGGCGAATCTCTGCCCGCGGTGGTCGAGCTTCAGGTCGGCGAACGGGACGTTGCCGACGACCGCGTCGATCCGGCCCTCGGGTAGCTTCGAGTCGCGGAAGTTCTCGACGCGGATGTCGGCTTCCGGGTACAAGGCGCGGGCGATTCGGCCGGAGATCGAGTCCATCTCGACACCGACGAACCGCTGTCCCGACCCCGCCCGCCCGATGAAGTGGCCGACCCCGCAGCCGGGTTCCAGCACGGTGGCGTCGGCCGGCACGCCCAGCCGGGCGGCGGCGGCGTGGATGGCGTCGATCACCTCCGGCGGGGTGTAGAAGGCGTTGAACGTGGTCCGGCGGGCGCTGGCGTACTCGTCGGGGGTGAGGAGGGCCTTCAGCTCCTCGCCGACCGCCTGCCAGCGGGCGTTCTTGTACCGGCCGGACGCCGGGTCGGGGAAGACGGAGAGGGCGACCGGGCCGAAGCCGGGGAACCGGGTCAGGGTCCGCCGCTCAGCGGCCGTCGGTCGGCGGCCGTCGCGTTCGACCTGCTGGAGCGTGCGGACGGCGGCCAACAGGTCGCGGGCCTTGCCCATCTCCCCGGCGGCCATCCGCATCGGCTCGGGAGGCGGCGCGGTCGGCCCTGTGTCGGGAGCGTCCGGGAGTTCGGGATCCGAGTTTGGCGGGTCAGGAATGAGAGGTGCGGCCGGCCGGTCGAACAGGGAGTGCGGCGGCCGCGAGGCCCTCACCCGCGCGGCAAACGTGTCCGCAGGAACGCCATCGCGCCGGCCAGCGACGGGCCGTCGGTGTCCGGGGCCGCCGACTCGGGCCGCAAACGCTCCGTCAGGTCGGTCAGGGCCAGCTCCAACGCTTCCGCCGAACGCGGCTCGGTCGTCCCACCCGTCCCGGCCTCCGTCAGCCGGGCGATCCACTCGCGGTGGCTCGCCCGCAGCTCGGCCGCCGACCGCTCGACGGTTGCCAGCAACGTCCGGCAGCGGCGGAGGTGCTGGTACAGGGGTTGGTTCTGCTCCAGCAGTTCCAGAACGATGGTCTTGTAGTGCATGGGAGTCTCCTTCGGGCGGTGTGGATGATTCTGGCCCGGCCGGCGCGTCCGCGTCGAGCGAAAACAGCGACGGCTGGCGCGAGTCGGGCGGCCGGCGGCGGGCCACGGCGCGGCCTTAGAGCGGGATGTCCGGGGACGACTCGATCCCCTTCTCGGCGCGGATCAGGCCGCTCACCTCCTGGAACAGCCGCTCGGCCTCGACGCGGGTGGCGCGGGCGGTTTCGGGGCGGACCGGCTGCACCCACACCTGGTCTTGGGGGTTCCAGCGGTAGCCGGCGTCCTTCATCCGGCCGATCACCTCCGGCGACGGCTTGGCGTCGAACCCGATGGCCATCACCCGGTCGCGGCGACTCTCGACCAGCCGGACCCCGGCCAGGAGGTCGGACGCGATGCCGAACGGGTCGGGGGCGGCCGTCCCCGGCCGGGGGCTGCGGCCGACCCGCTCGGCGAACCCGGGGGACGGCTCGGCCGGCAACGGGGCGGTGGCCGGTTCCGGCGGGCTGAGGGTGGCGGTGGCGGTTTCGGTGTCTTGGGGGGCCGGCTTCGGTTCCGGCGGTGTCTCGGTCGGGGTGCGTTTACGTGCCATGTGATCCTCCTTGATGCTGGCCGGGCCGTCCGTGGCCCGGAACCCCTTACGGTAGCACGGTTCGATACCGTCGCGCAAGAGGCTGAGCGCGGGTTGGCACAGGCCGATACGCCTGAAAGCCGCGGTACTCCTCGGGTTCGGTCACGCTAACCTGTTGAACGCCGCGGAGAGGCTGGTTCTGCACGGGATGGGTCGATGAATCCGCATCCGGTCGTGTTGGGACGGGTCGAAAGCCGTCAAACACCCCTCTGAATGCCGAACCGGCGTCTCCGCAGGGAGGGTAGCCGGACCGTCTGTTCCACGCTCCCGCGGGCGGTTCCCGCTCGTATACGGCGGCGATGCAGCGACGAGTGGCCTCAAGTACCGAGAGGCATAAGGTTTCGGACGCGCGGGGTTCTTGTCGAGCACGAGTCGATCCCCGCCCCCGCCGGCGTGGTGGGGCGCGCGGGGGCGGGAACTCGTGCGGGTGGTATTCATGTACAAGAAAGGCGGGGGTGGTAACCCGTTGATTCTCCTCGACACGAACCGTCCGTTTCTGTCGGCGGGCCGTCAACACCCGTCGGGCGTCCGCCAGAAACCGCTTGCACTTCTGTCGGTCGTGTGCCACGGTCGTGTCCGTCAACCGACAAAACCACGGAGGGAAAATGACGGCGGATCGACACGACCAGACCAAAGACGGCAACCTGCTCACCACCAAGCGGGGCTTCCCGGTGTACCGGACCAACCCGAGCGTCCCGATCTCGACGGGCTTGCCAACCCGCTCGCGGCGGATGAGCGTGCCCGGCGGCCGCGGGTCGGTCATCGTGGACCACTCGACGGGCGAGCTGAAGGGGATCGGCGGGATGGGGTTCTGGTGGGAGGAGGAGGTGGACGCCACCCGGTTCGTCAAGCTGTTCCTGGACGGCATCAAGCAGGCGGCCGGGCTGTCCAAAACGGGGATGCAGGTGTTCGAGCTGGTCTACCGGGAGATGCGGCTCAACCCCGGGTCGGACGAGATCAAGCTGAACCAGTACGTCGCCCGCGACTACGGGCTGAGCGACCGCACCTACCAGCGGGGGGTGCGGGAGCTGTTGGAGAAGGAGTTCCTGTTCCGCAGCCCGTCGGACGGGGTGTTCTTCGTCAACATCCGGTTCATGTTCAACGGCGACCGGCTCGCCTTCGTCAAGACCTACCACCTGAAGGACGCGGCGCGGCACGACGACCGCCAGCCGGAGCTGCCGCTGCTCGCCGGCCCACCTACCCCCGCGAAGGGGTGAGGTAGCCGTTGGCCGCCAGCCACGGCCCGAGCGCCTCCTCCAAGATGTCCTGGAGGGTGTTGGGGGTGACGCCGGCCAGTTGCCGCTCCAGCGACGCCCGCTTGAGGGCGGCCGCGTAGTCGGCCCGGATGCGGGTGCTCACCGGCGTCCGTCCGACCGTCGGGGTTACGGGTGTCGGGGGCGGTGCCGCTACGGCCGGCCCGGGGGCTTCTGCCGCGGCCGGTCCCCGGTCGCCTCGGACGAACCGCTCCTCGACCGCCCGCGTCACGTCCGGCCGCGGGGCCAGCCCGTCGGCGAGTGACCGCCGCTCCGGGGTCGGCCTCTGGTCCCCGCCCGTCATCGGCACGCATCCGCCGGCCGGCGGCGGGCCGGCAGTTCGGGCAGCAGTTCCGCGAACAACGCCTCGACCTCGGCGGCGGCGTCCCGGCCGCGGGCGGCCATGTGCCAGACCACCGCGCCCTGGCCGGGGGCGTCGGCGTACACCTGCCGCAGGGTCAGGGGGGTGTGCGCGAGGGGGAGGTGCAGCCCGCGGGCGGCGTCCCGCATGTCCCGGGTGAGCCGGTACGTCTTGCCGACCATGCTCAGCACGATCACCGCCCGGGGCGGGCCGCCGCGGATGTCCTGGGCCTGCCGCAGCACGTTGGTGCCCTGGGCGAGCGCCCGGGCTTCGAGCATGGACGCCTTGCACGGGACCACGGCCAGGTCGGCCCGCAGCAGCAGGGCGCGGCTGGTTTCGGTGTTGCTGCCCGGCCCGTCGGCGACCACGAATTCGGCTTCGTCGGACAACGCGGGGAGTTGGTCGAGAATCTCGTCGGCGTCGGCGAGCCGCACGACGCGGACCCCGGGGGCTGCCTCCCGCGCCCACTCGGAGGACGACTGCTGGGCGTCGCAGTCGGCGAGCGTGACGGCGTGGCCCCGCTCGGCGAGCCAGGCGGCGAGGTGGACGGCGAGGGTGGACTTGCCGACCCCGCCCTTGGAATTGGCGACAACGATAATCATCGGGCCGGACGGTACACCGATTCCGGACGGATGGCAAGCAGTATGTGCATCCGACCAGACATCCTGCCGGATTGCAAGCCGTCCGGCTGGCCAGCCAGCAAGACAGCCAGCCGGCCGGCCGGCCGTCAACCGGGCCACCCGGCCGTCCGGCCTGTCATCCGGAACGCCCGCCGTCCGCCCCGTCGCGTGTCGGCGAACCCGCGGTCGGCCGGCCAGCCGGGCGTGGCCGGCGTGGTACCGAACTTCGGCGAGAAGCGCCCAGACGCCCGTCCTGACTATCCGCATCATAG
This sequence comes from Gemmataceae bacterium, assembly GCA_019747685.1. Lineage (GTDB taxonomy): Bacteria > Planctomycetota > Planctomycetia > Gemmatales > Gemmataceae > Urbifossiella. The sequence goes on along the minus strand of JAIEQN010000264.1, from coordinate 30,499 downwards.
CCAGCGCCGCCCGCTCGGCCGCGAGCCAGGACCGCCCCGACGAACAGCCGTGCCAGCCTCGGTGCCGACCGCGGGTCGAGGGCCGTCGCGAGGCGGGAAAACCGGTGGCACGAGATGGGCAGCGGGTGCGATGATGGCATGGCTGGTTCCGTCCCGGGTCGGCGGTCGTGTGGTAACGCCATCGTCCCGGATGGGCCGGCTCTCGTCTACGCCCGGCCACTCACGGGCTCACATCCAGGAAGTCGAGGAACCTACTGGATAGAATCGGAAGGGCTGACGGGGACGGCACTCGCGGGTCCGTTCCGCACCGACCAGACACCCCGACCGAGTCGCGCATGCCCCGTTCGATCCGGATCACAGCCGCGTCCCTCGTGCCGTTCCTGATCCTGGGGTGCTCGAAACCTCCGGCGGCGGCCCAGCCGGAACCCACCCCCGCCGAGGCGTTTGCCGCCCGCGTCGATCAACTGCGGCGGGAGAAACGGATTCCGGGCCTTGCGGTCGTGGTGCTGCGGGACCGAGCGACAATCCTCTCACGCGGCTTCGGCCACGCCGACATCGAGCAGCAGCTGCCGGTGACTCCCGACACGCCGTTCGACATCGCCTCGGTGACCAAGCCGCTGTCGGCCGTGGTCGCCCTGCGGCTGGCGGAGTTAGGGAAACTCGACCTCGGTGCGCCGATGGACACGTTCGACGGGTTCCGCGAGTTCTCGGCCGCCGCGCGGGCGAACGGCGGCCTCTTCTTCGGCGACTACGCGACCGGGCCGACCCGACTCACACTCCGGCACGTGCTGATGATGGAGGCGAACGGCGACCCCGGCAGTCGCTTCCTGTACAACCCGCCGTCGTACTCGTGGGCGTCTCGACCGATGGCTCAGGCGGGCGGGAAGGCGTTCTCGGCCCTGACCGAGGAGCACGTGTTCCGCCCGGCTGGGATGACCCGTTCCGCACGGAAACACCGCAATCTGCCGCTGCCCGCCGGCCTCGCCGCCGCCCTCGCCCGGCCGTACCGCATCGACGCGACCGGGACCGTCGTCCGCTCCGACCCCCCGCCGCCGCAAGGGGACGGCGCGGCGGGCGGGGTCGTCTCGACGGCCGCGGACCTGGCCCGCTTCGATGTCGCCCTGGACGAGGGCCAGTTGCTCACCCGCCCGTCACGCGAGACGATGTGGTCCCCCGGCCGCTCGCCGTCCGGCGCGTCGTTGCCCTACGGCCTGGGGTGGTTCGTCAAAGAGTTCGGCGGCCAGACGCTGGTCTGGCACACCGGGCTGTGGGAAGAGAAGTACTCGGCCCTGTACCTGAAAGTGCCGGCCCGGAACCTCACCCTGATCCTGCTGGCCAACAGCGACGGCCTGAACTGGGAGTCGCGACTCGACGAGGCGGCCGTCGAGCGGTCACCGTTCGCCGCCGCCTTCCTCGATGTCTTTCTTCGATGAGTCTCGGCGATACCCGTGCGTGGCGAAGGCTGCACGCACGGTCACTGGGCAGGATCGAGGTCGGTCGGGGTAACGTCTGCGAAGAGGCGTGGGCGCGTAGCAACATTGAGGACCAGTCACCGGACAAATCAAGTCTCCATCAAATCGCGCGGTGTTCAGTCGAAGACCCTTTCCCGGGGAAACCCGGCCTATGCCGTGCATAGGGAAGACGCCTGTCAACAGTCACTCTTGGCCTTGAGTGTCGAAACCGCCTTCCGGCCAACCCGGCTCGAGCGGCTGCTCTGGCCTTCGGATCCGGGCTTGGGCCGGGACGGATGCTCTGACGGCGGGTGGGATGCCGCCGGCCGGTTCGTGAGCCGGACCGGGTGGCCGATCAGTACCCGGGCGGGAGCGGGCCGGGCGGGGCGTAGTCCGCCAGGGCGGCCCCGCCCGTGGCCAGGGCGATGGCGGCCAGGACCAGCAGCTCGCGGGGGCCCATCAGGCCGTGCAGCGGGTGGACGACCTCGGGGAACCGCCGGACGGCGTCCACCACCAGCCGGGCGTGGGCGTCCGACAGCCGGCCGACGGCCCGCCGGACGGGGGCGGCCAGCCGCTTCCGCCGCCGCACGTCCGCCATCGCCGCCTCGGCCGCGGCCGCCGACCCGGCCAGCCGGTAGACGAGGCCGAGCGACGGGCGGGCGACGAGCGCGTCGTCCACGGCGGCGAGCAGGACCTGTTTGGCGGTCGGGGGCATCCCGGCAGGATACCCCAGTCCGGTTAACGATCCGTTACCGCCCCCGGTCGCCCGACCGGGGCGGCGGCCGGGCGGGCTACACCCCGCACACCCCGTCGCACTCGCCGGCGAGCGGGTCGAGGGTGTGCGGGGCGAGGGCGTCGAAGTCGATCTCTGCCAGGGGGACGCATGACCGGTGGAGGAACAGTTGCTGGCGGAACCCGCGGGTGACCAGGCTGCCGTCGGCCCGCAGGGCAGCGTCGATCTCGACCGCCCGGCCCCACCCGGCCGGGTCGGTCGCCCGCAGGTGCCGCCAGGACGGGTTGGTGCGGTACGGGCAGCACACGCACGACGACTTGGGCACCGGGTACGGCAGCCGGTCGCGGAGGAAGTCCACGCAGTCGGCCCGGCTCCACCCCCGGTCGATGAGCGGGTACACCGGGACGGTGTGCCGGACGCCGGCGAACCGCCGCTTGCCCCGCTCGGCCCGGCCGGCCTCGTCGGTGGAGATGCCGAAATACTGGTACACGGTCACGTCGGCCGGGACGCGCTGGCGGGGCTTCAGGCCGAGTAGCTCCCGGCGGACGGTCCGGTCTACCACCTCGACCTTGTACTCCTTGGTGCATTGCCGGCGGACCATGCCGACCCGTCCGTCCGGCCCGCGGGTGAAGGCCGGGATGCTGGCGAACCGCCGGCCCGTCCCGCCCCGGCCGTGCAGGAGGTCGTCGCCCAGCCGGTCGGCCGACCGGACCAGGACCGGCGGGCCGCCGAGGGCGAGCAGGTGGGCGAGGTGGCGGTATACGGCGGCCGGCTCCTCCCCGGTGTCGGCGAACACGGCCGCGTCGCACGGCGCCGCCCCGTCGCGGGCGAGCAGGTACAGGGCGGTGGACTGGACGCCGGCCCCGAGGTTCAGGACGTGCAGGACGGGCACACGGGTAATCGCTGTCTGGAGGTCATCCCCCGTGGTAGCGCGATTCCGGCCCGCTGTCAACCGGCCCGGCGGCTGCCCCGGCGGGGTCGCCCGGACGGGCCGCGTTCTTCTCGGCCAGGTCTTCCTCGTAGTAGCGGTAAGCCAGGCGGCGCGTCGCCTCGGAGTCGGGCATCCGACCGGCGGCGACGGCCAGTTCCATGAAGGCGGCCAGAGCGCAACCGAGGAAGTGATCGTCCAGAACGTCGTCGAGGGAATCCCCGCTCACGGCGGAGACTCCCCGTCGTCGGCCGACGGATTGATGTGGTTCGGGACGAGGGTGTGTTGCCCGTCGGGGCAATCCTCGCTGAGTTCGATGAACGTCTCGGTCATGGCCTGGCTCCTTCTCCGTTCGACGCGGGCCGCTCGAAAACCATGCAGGTGTCGTGCAGGCCGGGGATGAAGCTGCTGCGGTAGACCTTCTTGGAACTGCTGGCCCCGTGGCTGAAGCGGATGATGTCGGTGCAACACTGCACGAGGCCGGCGGCGAAGGCAAGCCGTTTCGTGTGGAAGGTGAGCGGGACGAACCCCGCCTCGCGGTCGCAGTAGTCGCCCATGAGGACCGCCAGCCGGCCGCCGGGCTTCAGGGCGCGGGCGCTGTTCCGGACGAACTGACCGTACCTCCGCAGGAAGTCTTCCAGGGTCGGCGACCGCGACAGGTCGCGGGGGTCGTCGGCGTAGAGTTTCTGCCGCCAGTAGGCGGGGTGCGACCAGATGAAGTCGAAGGTCTCCTCCACGGCGAACTCCCTCGGGTCGCAGGCGTCGAAGCCCTGGTGGATGTCGTAGGACAGGCAGGCGATGCCGAGTTCGTCGCACACGTCGGCGCAGGTGCCCGAGCCGCTCATGGGGTCCATGACTAGCGACGGCTTGAAGTACAGCAGCAGGTCTTTGATGAGGTTGCCGCCGCAGTTGCCGGGGTAGCCCCGGTCGCCGTACTCGCCGGCCCGGTGGAAGTGGTAAAGGCTCGTCAGGTGCGGCACGGGACTGGCGTTCCGCGGCGCGAGGGGGAGCCGAGCGTAGGCGGGGCGGTCACGCGCCTCCGGTTGGGGCGCGACCCGGTTGACGCGGTTGGAGTAGAAGGGATTGGCGATACGAGTGGCTTGAGTCATGGAAGTCTCCTTTCGTCGGTTTGTTGGTCGTTCAGTTCATGGAGGTAGTGTCGGCAAGCCTGGACGTAGGCCGTGTGGAAGTCCCGGCCCGTTCGGTCGGCCCAGTGCATGGCGTCGGCCAGCAGGTCGATGAGGTTCTCGCAGGGCGAGTCGCTGCCGTAGGCGGCGATCACGGCGTCGAACCGGTCGGCGCGTGTTGCGTTCGGGTTCATGGCTGCACCTCCGTTTCGACCGCTTCCGGCGTGTCGTCGTCCCCCATCGGGATGCGGACCTGGACCTCGGTTTCGTCGGGCACGGGGACGGTGCTGAGCAGGTAGCCGATGCGGTTCACGAAGTGGTAGCCGCTGACGAGGTACTGGTCACCGTCGTCGCCGTCGATGAGCGTCCAGATCGTATTCGGGTCTTGCCCGCGGACGAAAGCGAGTTCCTCGCCGTAGGTCTCGAACAGGCACCCCGGGCCGTCCCCGTAAGCCCAACTGGCGTTGAGGTCCAGATGATTCGGCACGAGCGTGTAACGGGCGTCGAACTCGTCTTCGGTCATCTCGATGAAGGTGGTCGTCATAGTGGAGTCCTTTCCGGGTTAGTGGTGGTCGAAGGCGAGGCGGAGTTCCGCGAACTGGCGTTCGACCTCCTCCTGGGCGGCGTCGAAGTCCGGGTCGCAGCCGGCGGACAGTTCGTCGAGCAGGTCGCTGAGGCTGGGGGTCGGTGTGAAGGGGTGGCGGTGTTGGTGGTGCATAGTCGGAGTCCTTTCCTCGGTGGCGGGCGGGCACGCGGCCCGCCCGGGTTGATCAGTCTTTCTTCTCGGTGGCGACGCGGAGGGTGATGCGGCCGTCGAGCGGCACCGCGTCGAGTTGGATGTTGAAGCCCTTGCCGTCGGCGTGCGGCCAGACGCTGCCGATGCGGGTCCAGAACCCCTTCTGCCCGTTGCGGTCGCGGACCTGGTAGGCGACGTGGGTCGGGGCTTTCGGGGTGGTTTCGCTGCTCTTGGTGTCGGACATGGTTCGGTTTCCTTCTCTTCGTGTTTCCGACCGCGACCATCGCGGCCTTGTGGCACATCCCGAAAGCCGCCTCAGTCCGGGGCGGAGCGAGCGCAGCGACCGGGCAAGCGGAAAATTGGGGGCGACCTTCAGGGGGAACCGATTTTCCGCTTGAGCGGACCGGCGGCGGCTTTAAAAAGTGCCCATCAGAAGGCCGTGTTTGCGGTTGGAGAGTCGAGGGAAACGGGGCATATTCAAAACACAGCATCGCAGCACACCAGCCACAACGGCATTCGCAGTACCGGTCGGCGGGATCGCCGAGGGGGGGTGATTGGACGGTCGGACGTGATCTGCCCGGACGCGGATTCGATGCAGACATTCGGCTCAATGCGGATGTGACGGCCGCCACCTCCGCATTCCACCGCATCGAAAAAATGGGCGGCGAGGGCGAGGCCCAAGTGTCCGTCAACGAAATGGACGAGACGGGGTAGAAATCACTTCCGCCGAACCGTGAAACCTTTGCCGTTTCGATGACGTTGCTGTCGCGCGCCGGTGATATTGCAATCCGTTCGACCGCTGCAAACGAGGGTGAGTGCGGGTCACGCAGGAGGTGTTAAGGAAGCGTTAACGAAGTCGTGATACAGTAGAATGAGGCATGATCCGCGTCACCCAACAGGACAGTGCCAAGTCCGCCAAGTCGTATTACACGACGGCGGACTACTACAGTGAGGGCCAGGAACTCGTCGGCTCCTGGGGCGGCAAGGGGGCCGAGCGCCTGGGCCTGTCCGGGACGGTGGACAAGTTCCGCTTCGAGCGGCTGTGCGACAACCTCGACCCGAGGACGGGCGAGCCTCTGACCGTCCGCACGCGCACCGAACGCACCGTGGGCTACGACTTCACGTTCTCGGTGCCGAAGTCGGTTTCACTCCTGTACGCCCTGAGCGGCGATCAAGACATCTTGGGAGCATTTCGCGGCGCGGTGGACGAGACGATGCGGGAGATGGAAGTGGAGATGAAGACCCGCGTCCGCAAGAGGTGGCAGGACATCGACCGCACCACGGGGAACCTGGTCTGGGCCGAGTTCATCCACACCACGTCGCGGCCGGTCGATGGCGTGCCCGACCCGCAACTACACGCCCATTGCTTTGCTTTCAACACCACCTGGGATCAGGACGAGGAACGCTGGAAGGCGGGCCAGTTCCGGGAACTCAAGCGGGACGCCCCGTACTTCCAAGCGGCGTTCCGCGTACGGCTGGCCAACAACCTCCAGGCCGTCGGCTTCGGCGTCGAGCGGAAGCGGGACGATTTCGAGATCGCCGGCGTCCAGGCGGACGTGCTGAAGCGGTTCTCCCGCCGAACCGCACTGATCGAGAAGCTGGCCGACGAGAAGGGCATCACCGACCCCGACCGCAAGGCGGAACTCGGGGCGGAAACCCGCGAGAAGAAGTCGAACACCCTCGGCTGGGACGCGCTCCGCACGGAATGGCACTCCCGCCTGAGCGACGCCGAACGCGAGCAACTCGCCTCGGTTCACCGACGCGAAGTCCGGGCCGACAAACGGGAGCACGGCGAGGCGCAAGCCGTCACCCACGCCCTCGACCACAGCTTCGTGCGCGAAGCGGTCCTGCCCGAACGCAAGCTCCTCACCGAAGCCCTGAAGCGCGGGATCGGCGAAGTGACGGTCGCTGCCGTGGCCCGCGAGATGCGCGAGCGGCCGCTGATTCGCAGCGAGGTCAACGGGCGGAAGGTGGCGACGACGAAGGAGATGCTGGCTCTGGAATCGCGGCTGATCGAGTTCGCCCGGCAGGGGCGGGGGCGCGGCCGGCCGCTCGGCAACCCGGAGCGGCCCTGCACGCGGGACTGGTTCAACGAGGGCCAGAAGGCGGCCGTCCGCCACGTCCTCGGCTCGCGGGACCGGGTCGTCATTGTTCGTGGCGTCGCCGGGACGGGGAAGACCACGCTCGAACAGGAGATCGGCGAGGCGTTGGCCGAAGCCGGCAAGCCGGTGGTCGCGCTGGCCCAGTCGGTCAAGGCCAGCCGCGAAGTGCTGCGCGAGGAGGCGGGCTTCGCCACCGCCGACACGGTGGCTCGGTTCCTGAAGGACCGGGAGATGCAGGAGGCGGCGCGGGGCGGCGTCATCCTCGTGGACGAGGCCAGCCAGCTCGGCACGCGGGACATGCTCAAGGTGTTCGACGCGGCCGAGGCGGTGAACGCGCGGGTCATTCTGGTCGGGGACCGCCGGCAGCACCGGAGCGTCACGGCGGGCGAACCGCTCAAACTGCTCGAAGAAAAAGCGGGGCTGCGGGTGGCGGAGGTGACGGAGATTCTGCGCCAGAGCGGCAACTATAAGAAAGTCGCCGAAGCCCTGAGCGAAGGCCGGGCCGACGAGGCGTTCCGGGACTTGGACACGCTCGGCTGGATCAAAGAAGTCCCCGACGCAGACCGCTACCTTCAACTGGCGGACGCCTACCTGGGGGCGGTTGCGGAAACGAAGCGGAACGGAACCGCCAAGTCGGCCTTGGTCGTCTCACCGACCCACGCCGAGGCGGCCAAGATCACCGACGCGATCCGGGCCCGCCTGAAGGCCCGAGGCAAGCTCGGCGACGAGCGCGTCGTGACCGGCTGGGTCGCGTCCCACCTGACCGACGCCCAGAAGGCGGACGCCACCGAGTACGATCCCGGCAACCTGCTCCAGTTCCACCAGAACGCGCCGGGCTTCCCGAAAAACTCACGGCTCGTCGTGGGCGAGGGGGTTGCGCCCCCGACCGGGCTTGCCAACCGGTTCGAGGTATACCGGCCCGTCCCGTTCGGCTTGGCCGTCGGGGACCGCGTGCGGGTGACGGCGGGCGGCACGACGAAGGACCGCAAGCACCGGCTCAGCAACGGGTCGCTGTTCACCGTCGCCGGGTTCACCAAGCGCGGCGACATCGTCGTCGATCACGGCTGGACCATCGACCGCGACTTCGGCCACCTCGCGCACGGGTACGTCGTGACCAGCCACGCCAGCCAGGGCGTGACGGTGGACAAGGTGTTCGTCGGGGTTTCCAGCGAGTCATTCCCGGCCACGGGCGAGCGGACGGCCTACGTCGCCGTGACGCGGGGCAAAGAGCAGGCGGTGATTTACACGGACGACAAGGCCGCGCTACTGGAGGCGGTGGGCCGCCCCGACGACCCCCTGTCGGCGACCGAGCTGTCCGGGCCGTCACCTCAGAAACCGACCCTCCGGGGCCGCCTGGCCTTCTCCCGCGGGCTGGGGGTGTTCGGGGCGCGGAACGACCGGTCCCGCGCGGCCAACGAGGGTGACGCGAAGGCGCAACCGGAGGTGGACCATGCTCGATAAGCCGACCCACCAGGACCGGTTGAAGGGCATCCTCCGCTCCGAGACGCAACCCGCAACCCCTCCCACGAGAGAGGCGGACGCCGAAGGTGTTAAGCCCACCCATCAGGACCGGTTGAAGGGTATCCTCCGTTCCGAGACGCAACCCGCAACCCCGCCGAAGAAGGAGGCGGACGCCGAGGCGGGGGAGGGGTCGTGCGCCGCCTTCGGCTACCTGAGAGGAAGCCGCGAGCGGGCCGACGCCATCGAGTTCCGCCTGCGGGACGGGAGCACCTGGTTCCCCTACGGATGGCTCGGCCCCTGGAAGTACAACCCGTCCGAAGGGCTGTTGCTGAAATTCTCCGGCGACCTGGTGTACCTGGTCCTGATCCGGGGCAGCAACCTCGACCGGCCCCTGACCGATAGCACGATCAACCTGACCGCGGCCGGCTTGCAGCGGCATCGGGTTTTGTGGGTCCGCGAGATGACCGAGGAGGAGATTCGGCAGGTGGGCGAGACGGGGCCGACCATCGACCGCATCGAGGTGGCCGAGTTCGAGTCAAACGCGGAACTGAGGGAGTGGCTCGGCAAGAATGCAGCTTCGTTCTTGGCTTGATGCCGCCGGTTACCCGCTGCCACGAAGGCATACCGTGACAATAGGTGTACCTTTCGCCGGAGTTCACGAATCGGCACTCGCCCTGCACTTTATTGGTGACAAAAGGCGGGTGACAGAATACCGTCGCCCGATGACGGACCAACTTCCCTCTTCCATCGTCGGCTACGCCCGCGTCTCGTCCGCCGACCAGACCGACGACGGGCAGGTGGACGCACTCCGCCGGGCCGGCGCGACCCGGGTCTCGACCGAGACCGCCTCGGGCGTCGCCGGACGCCCCGGTCTCGATTCGCTCGTCGAAACCCTCGGCCCCGGCGACACGCTGGCGGTCACCGAAGTCAGCCGGCTCGGGCGGACCACGGCCGAGGTTCTCCTCCTGGCCGATTCCCTGATCGTCCGGGGCGTTCACCTCCGCGTTCTCAACCTGGGGACCGACACCGCCACGCCGACCGGCGGCCTCGTCCTCACGATGATGGCCGGACACTCGCGGTTCGAGCGGGAACCGTTGCGCGAGCGGCAACGACGCGGGATCGACGCGGCCCGCGCACGGGGTAAGCACCTCGGCCGGCCTCCACTGCTCAACTCCGGCCACCTCGACGCGGCCCTCCGCCGGTTGGAAACGGAGAGCCTGGCGGCCGTTGCCGGCGAGTGGCGCGTCTCCGAGCGGACGCTGTCCCGGCTCGTCAACCGGTACGCGGGCGATCACTCGCCGCTCAGGCCCGACGGCAAGGGCAAGCGTAAGCGGCGGGGACAGATTCCGCACGGGGAGTATTCGCATGGATGACCTCCTCGTCGCCACCTTCGAGGCCCGCAACCCGGAGCGGAACCACCACCGCTGGTACCGCGTCCGCGTGGGACGAGACCTGTTCGGCGATTGGACGGTATACTTCGGGTACGGGCGGGTCGGGCAGGCGGGGCAGGCGCGGCGGTACGGCGGCCCGTCGGCCGCTCCGCTCCAGCAGGCGGTGCAAGACCGCCTGCTCCGGCGGCTTACGGCACCGCGACGGCTCGGCTGCGGCTACCACCTGAGCGAACTGGTGGCGGCGGACGGGTTCGACGTTGCCTCGTGGCTCTCGGCGAATGTGATGGCGCAGTTCGCTCGGGCGGCAGACGCCCCGGCTTGAGGCGTTCGGCCGTCGTCGCCTGTTGCGGGCCGCCGTCGAATCGGAGTACGAGAGTTGCCGACCTACAATAGGTGGTGGTGTCGGAAGTAGGTCGCCGTGCTGTGGCCGCACGACCGCGCCGCGACGTGTGCCGGTCGGTGTGCGGTGGAAATCCGAAGCGGTGTCGGGTGTGCGATGATCGAGTCCGGAGGTAAGCCGATGGGTGACGATGGCCCCGTCTTGAACGGGCGAAGGGCGTCGTCCGACCAAGGCTCCGGACTGCTCGAAATATTGAGCAACAGTTCTTTGCACCCGCGCAGCGGCGACATCGACCGTCTTCGCAACATCGGCGAGTTCGACGACGACGACATCCCCGCAATCCTGGCCGCGCTCGCGGACCGGAGCGAGGTTGTCCGGCGCAACGCGGCCCTGGCCCTGGGGGAAATCGGCGGCCGCGGGGAGGTCGTCGTTCCCGCGCTCCGAGCCGCCCTCGCCGACCCGGAACGGAGGGTCCGGGAGAACGTCGCCGAGGCGTTGGGTCGGTTCGGTTCGCTCGCGGAAGCCACCGTCCCCACACTCATCACCTTGCTCGCCGACCAAAGCGAACAGGTACGTCGCCGCGCGGCCTGGGCGCTCGGAGAGATCGGCGGTCCCTCGGAAGCCGTTCTCCCCCGACTCATCACGGCTCTCAACGACAATAATGAGTTGGTCCGGCGGGCCTCGGCCGAAGCCTTGGGAAAGTTTGGCCCCGCTGCGGAAGACGCGATTCCGGTACTCATCACCAAAGTGACTTATTATTCCAGCCGCGCCGAACCGGAAGCGGGATGGGCGTTGGCGAAGATCGGTGCCCCGGCCGTCCCCGCGCTCATTGCCGCCCTCCCTCACGAAAACCCGGCATTCGCACTGTCCGTTTCGTTGGCGTTGGGGATGATCGGTGCCCCGGCGGTTCCTGCCCTCGTCGCCGCGCTCGATGACCCCCGAGAGAACGTGCGTTGGGAAGCGGCGAGGGCTTTGAACGAAGTCGGGGCCGCCGCCCAGGACGCCGTCGCTCCGCTCACGGTCGCCCTCGCCGACGGATGCCGCCATGTGCGCCAGCACGCGGCCGAAGCCCTGGGAAAGATCGGCACACCGGCCGCGACCGCCGTCCCACAACTCGCGGCCAGACTCGCCGACATGGACGCTCACGTCAGGATGAACGCGGCTACAGCCCTGGGCGAGATCGGCCTCCCGACGGCCGTCATCGTCCCCGTTTTGAGGGCTGCACTGGATGATTCGGATGTGAACGTGATTCGGGCCGCCGCCCGCGCTTTGGGGAGGATTGGACCCTCGGCGTTTCCCGTCCTGTTCTCGGCACTCGCAACCACCAACAACGCCGCCAGAGGCTACATTGCCGAGACGTTGGGCGAGATCGGCCCTCCAGCGTTGCCGGCCGTTCCCGACCTCATCGACGCCCTGAAAAACTCTGACGTGACTATCCGCTACACGGCCGCCATCGCCTTGGGCCGCATCGGCCGACCGGCCGGTGCCGCCGTCCCCGCACTGGTCGTCGCACTCGCCGACGCCCACGACGCCGTCCGCTGTCACGCCGCCGACGCCCTCGGGCGGATCGGGCACCCCGCCGAACTCGTCGTCCCCGCACTCGCGGCCGCACTCGCGGGCACGGACGATTCTGTCAGACATCATGCCGCGGAGGCGTTAGCGGTCATCGACGACCCGGCCGCACTCGTCGTCCCCGCCCTGATCCATCACCTCGCCGACTCCCGTCACGCGGTCAGAACGAAGGCGGTAGAGGTCTTGGTCAGGATCGGCGAGCCGGCCGTTCCTGCTTTGAACAAGGCGAGGTCACACCCCGACCCGATGGTCGGTTCGGTGGCAGTCCAGATTTTGTCCCGCATCGCCCCGGCCGTCCTTGCGGCCGAGGGCAAGTCGCAGAAGCCGAAGGGGATCGAACGGATGGGCGATCAGGCGCTCAGGCTGATCGGGAAGCTGGAGGTCTTCTACTGGATCGGGGCGTTGTGCCGCAAGCGGCGGACGGTCTCCTTTTCGTTTACGGACTTGGAAGCCGTACTCCCGGAACTCGTCACCATCGCCGACGCGGTGTCGGATACGAGTCTCCGTCGGCATGTGAAGGCAGTGAGCAAATTCTTTCACGCCTACTACAAGCGGTTTGACGGCATCGACGTTCCGCGCGATAACGACAGAATGGCGGCCGACGAACGCAAGTTCATCTCCCGCATTGTCGGCGCACGGCGGCAAGTGATCGGTGCCGTCGGCTGGAAGGCGTGGGAGGAAACCAAACGGTATTTGACGGCAAGGGGAGTAGCCTTGAAGCCGATTTCGGGGGATTATTGACAAGCCTCCCTCGACCCGTGCTTTTCAAGGCGGCGAAGCGAGCGAGCGTTTCGCCGCGAATCCATGACCCCGAATCGGCGGGTATCCTATTTGTCAGGATGCCGGGTAACGTGACCCCGAGCGCCGGCCGGCACTCGGGTGGGAACCGGAATGTTGTACTTGTGGAGCAGGACGGTCCCGTCGTGGGCAACACATCCCTTTGACCTTGCCCCCTGAACCGAGTCCAGCGGCCCCGAGAGAATAGGGCCGTCGGGACTCCATCAGCGAGGGCATCCGATGGCGAAGCACCGCACCCCCGAGCAGATCATCCACCTCCTCCGCCAGGCCGAGGTCGAGCTGGCCGGCGGCCAGTCCGTCCCCCAGGCGTGCCGCAAGCTCGGGGTCAGCGAGCAGACGTACTACCGGTGGCGGAAGGAGTACGGAGGCATCCGGACCGACCAGGCCAAGCGGCTGAAGGAACTGGAGCGGGAGAACGCCCGGCTGAAGCGGCTGGTGGCCGAGGCCGAGCTGGACAAGGCCATCCTGCGGGAGGCCGCCGCGGGAAACTTCTGAGCCCGGCCAAGCGGACGGCGGCCGTCGAGCACGTGCGGGACGCGCTCGGCCGCGGGGTGGTGTCCGAGCGCCGGGCGTGCCGGGTCCTGGGGCAGCCGCGGTCCACCCAGCGGCGGGAGGCCCACGTCCCGTCCGACGAGCCGGCCCTGGTCCGGCGGATGGTCGAGCTGGCCACCGAGTACGGGCGGTACGGGTACCGGCGGGTGGCGGCCCTGCTGAGGGCCGAGGGGTTCGCCGTGAACCACAAGCGGGTCGAGCGGCTGTGGCGGCGGGAGGGGCTCAAGGTGCCCAAGCGGCAGCCGAAGCGGCGGCGGCTGTGGCTCGACGACGGGTCGTGCGTGCGGCTCCGCCCGGCCCACCCGAACCACGTGTGGAGCTACGACTTCGTGACGGCCCGGACGGCCGACGGGCGGGCCTTCCGGCTGCTGACGGTGATCGACGAGCACACCCGGGAGTGCCTGGCCATCGACGTGGCCCGGCGGATCACGGCGGACGACGTACTGCACCGGCTGTGCGACCTGTTCGCCGACCGCGGCCCGCCCGAGCACCTGCGGTCGGACAACGGGCCGGAGTTCACCGCCCGGGCGGTCCGAGGGTGGTTGGGGACGGTCGGGGTCCAGACGCTGTTCATCGCCCCGGGCAGCCCGTGGGAGAACGGGTACGTCGAGAGCTTCAACGGGAAGGTTCGGGACGAGCTGCTCAACCCCGAGCTGTTCGACACCCTACTGGAGGCGAAGGTGCTGACCGAGCGGTGGCGGCGGGGGTACAACGGGGTCCGCCCGCACAGCGCCCTGGGCTACCGCCCGCCGGCCCCGGAGGTCGTCCTGGTCCCACCACCCGAACCGGCCGCGGCCGGTCGGTCTGACAGCGGCCCCTGACATTTGAGTTGGCTCCATCCGCGGGGGCAGGTCACCTATGAGAAGCTGTTCGGTCTTTAACGGTGGTGACGCCGAAGATGCCCCCAACAATCGCCATTTCCGGTCAGGGGAGAATATCGGCTTCCACCACCTCCTCGGTGTGACCGAACTATCCCTCAACGCCCTCCTGTCGATCATCCGTCGATGACCGCTCACATGTGGGCCGTCAGGGTTTCGCACGGCCCGGAGACTGTGATGCCATCTTCCTCAATCAGACTCTGCACTGGCCGCTGCTGCCTTCTCGTCATCGCCGCGACCATCGCCACGACCGCCCAGGCGCAACCGCCTGCAACATCGCAAACCGAGATGCCGCTCACGTCAACGAGTCCGATGGACCAACCACTGCCGGGGTCCACTGCCATTGACCGACTGACCGCGCCGACGAGCGCGTGTCCGCTGGCTGAAGCACCGCCCACTCCTCCGGCCCCGCCACCCTTCGGCGGTCCGTTCATGCAGCGGACGAAGCTGACCGGGGACTGGCTCGGGGCGAGATCCTGTCTGCGGGACCACGGCATCACCCTCGACGTAAGTACCACCCAGTTCTATCAGGGTGTGACCAGCGGAGGTCTTGAGCAGGCATTCCCCTACGGCGGGCGTAACGACTACTTCTTGAACGTGGACGGGGAGAAGCTCGGGTTGTGGAAGGGGTCATTCGTCACCCTGCACGGGGAAACCCGATACGGACAGTCGGCCAACTCCCTCACCGGGGCGCTGATGCCGGTGAACCTCATGCTGGCAGTGCCACAGCCAAACGGGTCGATCACCGCCCTGACCGGCGTCAAGTTTACTCAGTTCTTGTCCGAGGACATGCTGGTCTACGCTGGGAAGATCAACACCCTCGATGACTTCAAGCAACCGCTCACAGGAGCAGGTGGGCTGACCGGGTTTCAAAACACCGCGATGATGTTCAACCCGGTTTACGCCCGCACCGTGCCGTACTCGACATATGGAGCTGGGTTCGCATACCTCAAGAACATGGAACCCCTGTTCGCGGTGGCCGTGTTCGACACCAACAACACGCCGACCGTGAGCGGGTTCGACACGTTCTTCGACAACGGCGTGACGATCTTCGCGCAGGCGAACCTCCCCACCAAGTTCTTCGGGCTACCCGGTCACCAGGGGATCTCGGGAACCTACAGCAGCGGGACGTATTCGGACCTTACGCCTTCCGCCTACCTCGACCCACTGCAAGGACTGGTGGTTCGAACAGGTCGAGAAACCGGGTCGTGGTGCCTGGCGTATAACTTCGATCAGGCAGTGTACGTCTCACCGAACGACCCCAAGCGGATGTGGGGGGTGTTCGGGAACCTCGGGATCGCGGATACCAGCCCCAGCCCGATCCGGTGGTTTGCCAGCGCCGGGTTCAGCGGGGCAAGTCCGATTCCCAGCCGGAAACTGGACTCGTTCGGGGTTGGCTACTTCTACCTGGGGGTGAACGAGACGTTGAAGAGCGCCGCCCCCCGACTCCTACCGCTGCGCGATGAGCACGGGGTTGAAGCGTACTACAACGTGGCGGTGACACCGTGGTGCCAGATCACTCCAGACCTCCAGGTGATAACTCCGTTCCGCGACCGGGCGACCACATCGCTCCTCTTCGGGCTTCGGGCGAAGATCGACTTCTGACGGTTGTCAGGTCGATCCTCGGCGTCCCCTGTCGTAGGTCGCGCCGACGAGCGCAACCGTCACTTGGGTGGCGCGTAAGGGTCTGGCGTGCCGGGAGCAATGAGCGGGGATTTTTTCGCGCTTGCCTCGAACTCCGCGATCAACTTCGTCATGGGCGTGATGGCCCAGGTGTTCTCGATGAACGTCTGGGTGTATTCCTCTTTCGGATCGGTGATGAGGTTGAACAGCTTCGGCGTACCGAGTTTCAGCGGAGGCGTGTGCCAGTCCCGCTGCTCGTCATACAGGTGCATCTTCCAGTTCCGCCACTTCACACCCTGAAGCCGATCCGCGCAGAAGGCGAGTACGCCCTCCCGGTTTGACTTCTCCTTCTTGCCCAGGAGAAAGTCCGTCTGATCCACGCCATCAATCGGGCGGTCCTGCGGTACGTCCGCGCCCGCGATCTTGGCGAACGTCGTGAACGTGTCCAACTCGTGTACGATCTCGTTGCTCACCCGTCCCGCCGGCACCTTGCCGGGCCAGCGGATGATGAAGGGGGTGCGGAGCGATCCCTCCATATGCGTGAAGTAGTAACCCCGCCACGGACCCGAACTTCCCTGGCTCGGATAGCTGGGGTCGGGACCGTTGTCGCTGGTGAATACGAATATTGTGTCGTCGCGGATCTTCAACTCGTCCACGGCGTCGAGCAACTGGCCAACACGGTGGTCCATCTCGGCCAGCACGTCGGGGAAGTTGCCGAAGCCGGTCTTGCCCGCGAAGTCCGGGTGAGGCAGGACCGGAATGTGTGGCTGTGTCATGCAGACATACGCGTAGAACGGCTTGCCCGCTTTCACGCTCCGCCCCATGAAGTCAATCGTCCGCCGCGTGACTTCCGCGTCGATGAGCCGGCGTTGGGCCAGGTCGTAGACTTTCAATTCCTTGCTCTTTTCCCCCTTGCGTCCCTCCATGATTTGTTCCGGTTTGACCCCGGACTCCTTGAATCCGGGTCGGCTCGGCCACATCGATTCGTCCGTTGTGCGGGGAATGCCGTACCACTCATCGAAGCCCTGGTTGGTCGGCAGGCGGCCTTCCTCGCTGCCGAGGTGCCACTTGCCGTAATGAGCCGTGGCATAGCCTCGACCGGAGAGCAGTTCGGCGAGAGTGACTTCCCACTGCGTCAGCCCGTCCGCCTGTCCTGGGAATGGAACGGAATGCGTTCCGCTACGGATGGCGTACCGCCCGGTCATGATCGCCGAGCGGCTGGGGGTGCATTGTGCTTCGACGTTGAAGTTAAGGAGGCGCGTCCCCTCGGCGGCGAGTTTGTCGATGCGGGGCGTTGGCGCGCCGCGAAGGATGCCGCCCCCGTAGCAGCCGACTTCGCCGTAGCCGAGATTGTCCATCAAGATGAAGACGATGTTTGGCTTCTTACCCTCCTTCTGTTCGGCGGGCACTCTCGCATCATGAGCATTGATCGCTACGACCGGCGTCGCCTTGTCGGTTCCGTCGCAGCATGTGCGGGGAGGGCTGATTAGATCGCCCACCGCTGGCGTCGCCTCTGCCTTCTGGAACGGATTCAACTTGCCGATTGCAGCGGCGTACCCGAGTGCCACACCCAGGCCCAGGAAGGCCACGGCCAAGAGTTTGGTGCTTCTGAACATGGTGGACACTTCTCCAAGAGGTAACGGGTTACAGTAACGTTTCTCCCACAGATCCTCCGTCGTCACGCACCGGAAGCAAGCAACGCCGCGCGACGGTTCGTCCGTCGCGCGGCGTTGTCGCGGAATGGTGGCTACTCAACGGCTCGGAGTGCCTTGTCCTCAAGTTCCTTGAGCTTCTTTTCGTCGTTGAACCCGAGGCCGCTCTTCCCGAGGTCGATCACGACCTTCTTGAGCGTGCCCGTGAACTTGAACGGCATCTTCTTCACGTAGTCCTCCACAACCGGCGTGCCGGTGTCCATGCCGATGTCGAGCGTCTCATCGAGCGAGAAGCGGACGGGAATGGTGCGCTCGATCTTGCCCGTTGCGACTTCCTTGCCGTCCACGGAGAGCGTGCCGGTGCCGCTCTTGCCGTAGCCGGGACCGTCGTACTTGAAGTCGAACTTGATGGTGTGCTTGCCTGGGGCCAGCTTGTCCTTCGCGGCGACCCGGTACTTGTGCTCCTTCTGGTTGGAGAACGCGTAATCGAATTCCGGCTTGCCGTCCTGCACGAGCAACGCCCAGCCGCCGAAACGTCCGCCTTGCGTGACGAGCACGCCTTCAGATCCACCTTCCGGAATCTCGACTTCCGCCGTGATGGTGAAGTCCTTGTTCTTCAAGTCCGGTGCCGCACCTTCGGGTACGCGGATCGTCCCTGGATAGTAGGTAAATGTGCTGCGCCCGCGTGTCAGGCTCGGACGGATGGACACGTCAGCGCGCTCGGCGAACGACGCGTCGAGCGGGTACACGTTGTACTTCTTCGCCTCGGCGTCAAAGACGGCCTGGAGTTCCTTGAGCTTGGCGCGATTCGCAGCCGCGACGTTGTTTGACTGGGAGAAATCCTCCGAAACGTGGTAAAGCTCCCACTTGAAGTCATCCGGGTCCGCGCTGGGAACACCGGGGGCCGGCGGTGCCCAGGGCAGGCGCAGCGGCGTGGTGCTGGCCATCCAGCCATCGTGATAGATAGCGCGGTTGCCGGACATCTCGAAGTACTGCGTCGGGCGGCGAGTGGGTGCCTTGGCGTCATCGAAGCTGTAAACGAGGCTCGTGCCTTCGATCGGCGTCTGCTTCACGCCATTGACCATGGTCGGTTCCTTGACCCCGCAGGCTTCGAGGATCGTCGGCGCGATGTCGATGACGTGGCTGAACTGTGAGCGAACCTCGCCGGACTTCTTGATGCGTTTGGGCCACGAGATGACGAGGTTGTTGGCCGTACCGCCAAAGTGCGAGGCGACCTGTTTGGTCCACTGGAACGGCGAGCACATCGCGTGCGCCCAACCAACCGGGTAGTGGTTGTAGTGCAGCGGGCCGCCGAGTTCGTCCTTGATGGACAAGAGGTACGGGAGGCTTTCCTTGACCCCGTTCGCGGCCACACCGACTTCGTTGGACAGCCCTTGCAGCGTGCCCTCACCGCTCGCCCCGTTGTCGCCCATCTGGTAGATGATGATCGTGTTGTCGAGTTCACCGGTGTCCTCGACCGCCTGGATGACGCGGCCGATGTTGTGGTCCGCGAAGGCGAGGCACCCGGCGTACACCTCCATCATGTGGGCGTACAGTTTCTTTTCGTCGGCGCTGCGCGACTCCCACGACGGGATTTCCTTCGGCCGCGCGGTCAGCTTGGTGCCGGCGGGCACGACGCCGAGCGCGATCTGCCGGGCGAGCGTTTCCTCGCGGACCTTGTCCCAGCCCTGGTCGAACTGGCCCTTGAACTTCGCGATCCACTCCTTCGGCGCGTGGTGCGGGGCGTGGCAAAGGCCCGGCGAGTAGTAGGCGAAGAACGACTTATCCGGAGCGAGAGAATGCTGCTGCCGAATCCACGCGACGGCTTTGTCCCCCAGGTCGGCGTCCAGGTGGTAGTTGGGGTCGTTCGGTGCTTCGATGGGCTTGGTGCCGTCGAACAGAGCCGGATGCCACTGGTCGGTGTCGCCGCCGATGAAGCCGTAGAAGTACTCGAAGCCCAACCCGGTCGGCCACAGGTCGAACGGACCGGCCTGGCTCGACTGCCAGTCGGGAACGTTGTGGTTCTTACCGAACCACGACGTGTTGTAGCCGTTCTGCTTGAGGGTCTCCGCGACCGTGCCGCAACTCTTCGGCAGCAGCGTGTTGTAGCCGGGGAAGCCCGTGCCGAATTCCGTGATGACGCCGGACGCACAGGTGTGGTGGTTCCGCCCGGTGATGAGCGCCGCCCGCGTCGGCGAGCAGAGCGCCGTGGTGTGGTGGTTGTTGAACCGCAACCCGGCCTTTGCCAGCTTGTCGAAGTTCGGCGTGGGAATCGGCCCGCCGAACGTGGACGCGGCACCGAAACCGACATCGTCGGTCATGATGAGCAGAACGTTGGGTGCGCCCTTGGGTGCGGTCAGCGGCTTGGGGAAGTCCGGCGTGGAGTCTTTGGCCGTGCGGCCGATCTTGCCCTTGAACGGCTGTTCCGGGACCGGCAGGACGGTGCCGGGCGGGTCGGCCGCAGGTTCTGCGGCCTTCTTGTCTTGGGCGAACATGGTCGCCAGTTTGCCGCTGGCCGCTGCGTAGCCGAGGAACCCGCCGACGGCGAGTACCACGGCGGTTGCCAGAAAACGCGAACGCATGGGAGAAGACTCTGGATGACGTGGAAATCACTACTCGGCAGAAACCCACAACATTCCAGCCGTCTGCCAACGCTGGTCACGTCCACAGGCGTTCGTGAACGGTTGATACGGCACGGACTGGCAACGCCAACGCCGTCTCCGCTAACCTCTCGGGACGGATCGGCGTCGATGTGGCGAACAAAAGGCGCGAGTCGCTGACCGGTAATGCCGCCGGTCTGGCAGTTATACGGAAATCGGCGTCGCTTGTTGCCCGTCGCCCAGAAATTCACGGGGAAGGACTTGCCCTGCTCTTTCCGCGACTTCCTCACGATCACGCGGCGAGGTCCAGCAAGCGTTCCGCGGCGGCCTGGATTTCCTGCTCGGTCAGCCCCGGACGTAGAACCGTGTGGATTTGCTCGGCCAAGAGTTCCCGCCGCCACGCTCGCCGCTTGTCCGCGTGACTCGGCCGCCGCGCCCCGTCGTCCCACGGGGACGCGCTACGGTGCCCGACCAACCCATCCTTGTCCCGCCCCCACGCCCATGCCTCGGTCATGGTGAACGTCCACAGGCAGACGTGGAACGCCCCGACGCTCGCCCGCACCCGCCGCACCTGCTGCTGGCCCGCCCCGACGACTTCTTTCAGATCTCGGAACGTGACCTCCAGGCTGAACCTCGCGGCCACGGCTCCGAGGATGTCGGCCACGGTGGCGGCCGTGTCGGTGCAGAAGAACGCGGCCCACCCCCTCGGCTCGTCCACCAGGACCACCCGGACCGCCCCGCCCGCCGGCCGGCCGCCAGGTGGCGACGAACGTCTTGTACCGCTTGGCCGTCGCCTTCACGTATAGGGCGAACGTCCCGGCCGCCCACCCGCGGCGCTGCCCGCCCCGCTTGGCCAAGGTCGATCCGGTGCTCCCCGTAGATCCGTGGCCGGCCTCGCAACCCCGATCGGGCCGGCGGGACGGTCCGCAGGTTCGCGTCCTTCCGCAGCCGGCTGACCACGGTGACGGCGAGCGCCCGCATGGGCTTGAGGAACGGGGCGGTGGCGTACGCCCCGTCGGCCACCACCCACACCGGCTTGCCCGGCGTCCCCAGCCAGAGCCTCGCCCACCGCACCAGCTCGACGGCCAGCTCCAGCTTGGTGCGGAACGCCGGCCGGTGCTTCGGGGCGATGCCGGGGAGGTCCTTGCGCCGGACGTACAGCCGGGCCAGGAGCGGGAGGGCGACGACGCCCCACGCCGGGTGGGCGGCGAGGAGGCCGAGGACGACCCACACGTGCCCGTACACGAACGGCCCGCCGGCCGGCCCGGGTGCCGGGTTGTGATGCACCCCGGCACCTTGGACGTGCCGCCCGTACCGCGGCGTCGGGGTGTCATCGAGCGCGAAGGTGAGCCGGGCGGCGTCGGCGACCAGCGGCTTGACGGCCTCCTGGGCCAGGCGGGCGGCGATCAGGTTCGTCCGCGTCCCGGCGGCCGACACCGTGGTGTAGCACGGCCGGAACTCGTCGCTCAGGCCGGCGGCCCGGATCCAACTGGTGACGGTCCGGCGGCCCCGGGCCAGGATCGCCCCGACGAGCAGCCACCCGAGCCGCGGGCCGGACCGGTGGTCGAGCAACCGACCGAGGGCGGAAAACCAGTGGCACGGCGGGGGCAGCGGGTGCGAAGATGGCATGGGCGGGTCCGTCCGGGGCGGCGGTCGTGTGTTAACGCCATCGTCCCGGGCGGGCCGGCCTTCGTCTACCGGCACGAGGGAAGAGGAGATCTACCGGTGGACGCGACCCGGGCCGAACTGCGGGCGGTCCTACTCGATGCCCGGTCGCTGCTCACGAGGCCCGGCAATCACTTCGACTGGTGCTCTTGGGAGGACGCCGGGGCGGCACTTCGGGAGATCGACCGGGTGGTGGCCGAGTTGGACCACGGCCGAGTGCCGTCGAGGCACACCATCTCCGTGTGGTTCGCACCGACCGGGCCGATTCAAGAAGTGAGCTTGGGGAGTGGGTGGGCAGAGGAGTTCTTATCGCTCGCGACGCGATGTGACGTGGCGTTGGCTGCGTTCTACGGCCTCCGGGCGCAAGACAGCGACCGGCCTGTGCAATGAAGTCGCGGAAAGTGCAGGACAAGCCGGCCGATATGTATCAACAAATTGCCCATTACATAACAATTAATGACATTAGCACATTGGCCGGACCTGTACCAAAGATCGACTTCAAGACAATTGATTTTCCTTCGGACAAGCTCTCCATCAAAGACCTCCGGCGGGCATTCCCCAAACTCGGGTACGATTTGTGGCTGGAGGATCGGTTCGACTACCGATTCAAAACCGGCGAGATTCGCCGCCCCATGAGTCTGGATGACACCATCCACGCCCTGCTCGATTTCGAGCGCGACTTCGCCGAGCAAGCATTTTTGCAGGCACTCGGCGTCCCCCTCCGGGACGGCGGGGGATACCTGCACGAAGAGGCGGTTGAAACGTTACGCTCCGATTACATCAAGCTCGGCCTGGCCGCCGGGGACCATCAAGTCGCGGAACTCGTCCGCAACGTCGAACGCCAGGCGGTGGCGCAAGCCAACCAGCACCGCGGCCGACGCCCCTAGAATCCCGCCCGCCGCCCGCCACCTCTCACCGCAAACCGTACCCGACCTCGCCAAAGCGTGACTAGCTTTTGGCTCGCGGCCCTTCCGGGCCAACAATTCTCGCAGTGGAAGGCGGGCTTCGGGTCAACGAATCCTCCCGCCGCAGATCGACCACCCCGCCGACAACCTCGCCCCGTCAAGGCCGCGGCACCCTGCCGTCGGCCGGCGATCCTTCGTTGCCCGGAGACAGTCCCGTGACCGCGAAACACGACACCCGGCCGCTGACCTTTTTCCGGGCCGACCCGGGCCAGCCCCGGAAGCAGTTTACCGAAGCCGACCTCCGCTCGCTCGGGGAGTCGATGCGGTCCCTCGGCCAACTCCAGCCGGTCGGGGCGCGGCCGGATGGGACGCTGTTGTGGGGCGAACGCCGGTTCCGCGCCGCCCAACTCGTCGGCCTGAAGGAGTTGATGGTCGTCATCACCGACCGCCAGATGACGGAGACGGACGTCCGCCTGATCCAGTTGGCCGAGAACGTCCACCGCGCCGACCTCGGCGACGCCGAGAAGTGGCGGGCGTGCGAGGAACTGCTCCGGCTCAACGCCGGCTGGGGGAACAAGGAACTGGCCGCCCACCTGCACCTCGGCGAATCGACGATCACCAAGTACCTCGCCCCGTCGCGGTGCGTCCGCGAGGTGCAGGAGGCCCTCGAAGCCGGCCGCCTCGGCATCACCGCCTGCTACGAGATCAGCCGGGCCGCCCCCGAATCGCAGGCCGAGATGCTCGCCCTGAAACTGTCCGGCACGTCCCGCGACGGCCTGGCCCAACGGGTCCGCCGCCAGAAGAGCCAATCCGCCCCGCAGGTCCGCGTCAAGCGCATCGTCTGCCCGCTCCCCTCGGGCGTCAGCATCACGCTCGCCGGGGCCGACCTGTCGCTCGACGAGGGCATCGAAGCCCTCGGGGAAGCGGCCAGGGAAATGAAGCGGGCGCGCGAACTCGGCTACACGGCCAAGACGTTCTCGGCCGCGATGAAGGACAAGGCCAAAAAAGAGGGCGTCTGAGCGCCTCCGGCGGGGCGTCTCGGAGCCTCCGCGACGCCACATACGCGAACACCCAATCACCCGTCACGAATCGAGGGCGACATGTACGTCTGCCGAATTCTCCTGGTCATCACGGTGCTGCTCGCGGCCTACGTCGTGGCGATGACGGCGTTGCTCGTCCCCTACTTCTGGCTGGCGATCCTCGCCGTCCTCGTCGTCGCGGCCTGTAGAAAGGGATACCGCTACACCGCCTACGGCACCGCCCGCTGGGCGGACGCGGCCGACATCCCGCACCTGCTCGAAGGCAGCGGGGTCATCCTCGGCCACATCGGCGGCAAGACCACCAAACTGGCCGGCGTCAAGGCGCTGTTCAATTCGCGTCTGTCGGCCAAGAAGGCGTGCCAGACGTTCCTCGTCGCGTGCCAGCGCAAGCAGCCGAAGCACCTCGTCCGGCTGTCGAACGCCGTCCACACGGCGGTGTTCGCGCCGACGGGCGTCGGCAAGGGCGTTTCGATTGTCATCCCGCACCTGCTCACCTGCACCGACTCGATGGTGGTCGTGGACTTCAAGGGCGAGCTGGTGAAAGCGACGGCGCACGCCCGGCGGAAGATGGGGCAGCGGGTCGTGGTCATCGACCCGTTCGGCGTGGCGGGCGGGACGGACACGTTCAACCCGCTCGATTTCATCGACACGGAATCCCGCCACGCCCTCGACGACTGCCGCGACCTCGCCGAGGCCCTGGTGGTCCGCACCGGCCAGGAGAAGGAGCCGCACTGGGCCGACTCGGCGGAAGTCTGGATCGCGGCGATGGTCGCCACGGTCGCGGCGTTCGCCGACGCCGGCGACAAGTCCCTGCAATCGGTCCGGTCGCTGTTGACCAACCCGGTGAAGATGCAGGAGGCCATCAAGCTGATGTGCGAGTCCGACCTCTGGGAAGGAATGCTGGCCCGGCTCGGGCACCAACTCACCCACTTCAAGGACAAGGAACTGTCCTCGACGCTCACGACCACGAACCGGTTCCTGCGGTTCCTCGACACGATTGCGATCTCGGACAACACCAGGCGCAGCAGCTTCGACCCCGCCGACTTGCTCACCGGCAAGTTGACGGTTTACCTCGTCCTACCGCCCGAACACATGCGGGCGCAGTCGCCGCTGCTCCGCCTGTGGATCGGGTCGATGCTGCGGGCGGTGGTCAAGAACGGCTTGCAGGACCACACCAAGGTCCAGTTCGTCCTCGACGAGGCGGCGTCCCTGGGGCACATGGAGTCGCTCGACGACGCCGTGGACAAGTTCCGCGGGTACGGCATCCGCCTGCTCTTCCTCTACCAGTCGCTCGGCCAGCTCAAGCTCTGCTGGCCGGAGAACCGCGACCAGACGCTGCTGTCCAACGTCACGCAGGTCTACTTCGGCGTGAACGACCCGCAGACCGCCGAGTACGTCAGCAACCGGCTCGGCGACGAAACCATCCTCGTCCGGAACTGGGGTTCCAACTCCGGGAGTTCCCACCAGTCCTCGCCGCAGGGGGGCAACACCAGTTACTCCTCCGGCACGAACGAGAGCTTCCAGCAGCACGGCCGCAAGTTGCTCCAGCCGTCCGAAGTCGCGGCCCTCGACCCCCGCATCGCCGTCACGTTCACGCCCGGCGTCCCGCCGATTGCGACCTGGCTGGTCCGCTACTTCGACCACGACTTCCAAGCGGAGCGCGGCATCGGGCCGTGGAAGGCGGCGTTTGACACCGCTTGCCTGTTGGCGACCGTGTCCGTGCTGGCGGTGTTGCTCACGGCCAGCATGGTCAGCCCGACCTTCAAGTGACGAGGGGAATCGTTCCCCGGTCCGGCGGGTCGGTATCCGACCTCGCCAAAGCGTGACTAGCTTTTGGCTCGCGGCCGTTCCGGGTCAACAATTCCCACGGTGGAAGACGGGTTTCGGGTCAACCAATCCCGCCGTCGGGAGACCGCCAACTAGCCAGCAACCTCGCCCCTCAAGGCCACGGCACCCTGCCGTCGGCCGGCGATCCTTCGTTGCCCGGTGGCTGCTTCGTGTCGGAGTCGGCGTTCGATGCCGCGTGCCGGTTGGCGTGCGAGTCCATGCGGTCGTGACGGTCATGGCCGCCGTCGTGAGTCCGAATTTCGAGTGAAAGGAGTGAAATCGTGTCCCGGAAAACCCGCGAGTTTTTCGCGCTGGTCAAAGACGGCGAGCCGCCGAAGGGGGCCATCGAGGCCATCAAGGAGGGGGTCCAGGCGGTCGCGCCCGGCCTGTCGCTGGGCAAGATGTTCGACGACATCGGCAGCGAGTTGTCGCAACTGGCCTCGCACGGCCGCACCGAGATGGCGGCGGCGCTGTTCAACGGCAGCCCCTTCGTCCTCTACATGAAGGGCCAGGAAACCACGGAGCAATCGCCCGACCACGGCCTCGCCAACGACACCGCCCCGCAGAAGGAGGTGGACGGGCGGGAGATGTGACCCCGCGTCGAGAGGATCGCCCGGGAGGCGCACAAGCCTCGATTACGAGCAACACCCAACCGGGCCGCCGAGCGCGGCCCGAACATCGGCTCTGACACCGGGGCGGCGAATCGCAACAGCCGCCCCCACACCGGAGGTTCATGTCCCATGACCAAGTCTACTGAAAAAAGCTGGGTCCGCCGCCTCCTGCGGCCGACCCCCCGACGGCTGGCGACCTTCGCCGTCCTCGTCGGGCTGTGGTGCGTTTACCAGATGTACTTCACGCCCCACCAGCGGGCGGTGCGGCACCGGCTCGCCGAGGCCGACACGAAGTCGGAGCGGGCCATCGACGCGCGGCTCAAGCCGCTCAACGACCTGTTCGCCAAGGGCCGCAAGGGGTCGAAGGCGTTCGCCGAGGACGCCCTCTCCTGGAACGGCAAGTGGCAGTTCGTCAAGGGCCTGGTGAGCGGGAGCGAGTCCCACCGGGCGTACCTCTCCGAATCCTTCGGCCGGCACGTCTTCACCCCCGACGAACTCCGCAAGGCGATGGAGGCCGTGGTCCGGGCCTACCTCGACGACCTCGAAAGCGTCGAAGGCGAGATGCTGGTTCACCTCCGCGCCGACCTGGCGGACACGGACCGCCCCGCCCAGTCGCTGCCGGCCCACCTACGGGGCGACGCGGAGTTCCGCCGCGAGTACCAGAAGCTCGCCGGCAAGGTGGTGGACGAACTCCGGCTGGACGTCGGCGTGACCGTGGGCCGCGAGTTGGGGATGCTGGTCGCGTCGGACGTGGCGGCCCAGGCGGTCCTCCAGGCCGCGCGGGCGGCGGCGGCCGAACTGGGCGTCGGGGCGGGGGTGCTGGGGACGGGGGCCGCGTCGTCGCTCGCCACCCTCGGCGTGGGGATGGTCGTCGCCATCATCCTCGACTACGTGCTGGACGAAGTGTTCCGGATGGCCGGGTACGACCCGGCCGCGAAGATCGAGGCGATGGTCAAGGAGTCGCTCGGCAAGATGCAAGCCGCGCTCGTCCGCGACCCCGGCTTCTTCTCGACGGAGAAGAAGGGGGCACTCCGCCAACGGCTGGAGGAACTGCACGAGGCGCGGTCGAAGATGCGGCGTGAAACGGTGGTCCGACTTCTCAAAGAAGGAGGTGCGAAGTGAAGACGATTCTCAAGGCCACGCTCGTGGCCGTGGCGTGCCTGTCCTGCACGCCCCCCGCGCTGGCCCAGGTGAAAGCCCGGGCGGCCCGGGAGACGGCCGAACTGCTGTTCGAGCGGTTCGGGGCCAAGGCGGGCCGGAGCGTGCCGGAACTGGCCGCCCGCATCGAAGGGCTGGCCGCGCGGTACGGCGACGAGGCCATCGTCGCCATGCGGAAGGGCGGCCCGTCGGCGTTCGGGCTGGTCGAAGCGGCCGGGGCCGACGGGGCCAGGGCCGTCCGCGTGCTGGCCGTCCACGGCGAGCAGGGCGCGACGCGGGTACTGTCCCGGCCGGCGGCGATGAAGCAGTTCCTCCAGCACGGCGACGAGGCCGCGAACGTGCTGGTGCGGCACCCGGGCGTCGCCGAGCCGCTGCTGGAAAAGGGCGGCGCACAGGCCGTCAAGGCCCTCGGCTCCATCGACCCGCGCAACGGACGCCGGCTCGCCATGCTCATGGAGGGCGAGATGGCGAACGCCGGTCGCCACCCCGAACTGCTCGGGGTCGTCGCCAAGCACGGCAACGGGGCGGTCAACTTCCTCTGGCAGAACAAGGGGACGCTCGCCGGCGGGGCGGCACTGGCCGCCTTCCTCGCCGACCCCGAGCCGTTCCTGAGCGGCACCCGCGACATCGCGTCGGTGGCCGGGGAGACGGTGGTCAAGCCGGTCGTCGGCGGCGTGTTCACCCTGCTGAACGTCGCGCTGGGCGTGGTCGGGGTACTCCTGCTCGCCGTGATCGGCCTGGCCTACAAGCACGGGCTGCCCAGGGCGGAGAGCGTCAAGACCGTCGTGTCGCTCTGGAAGTAGGTGCGTCGGTACGGGCGGGGACGGTAAACCCGCCTTCTTTTCACGAACGAACGCGGAAAGCGAATCAGCGAGGCCGCAATGACACTCGACGAACGTCTCGAACGGATCGACGCCATGCTGGTCGCCTTGATCGACCGCCAGCCGCTTCGGGAGTGGTACTCGGTGGAGGAGTTCGCCCGGATCGTCGAGCGGTCCGAGTTCACCTGCCGCGCGTGGTGCCGCCGGGGCCGCGTCCGGGGGCAGAAGAAGTCGAGCGGGCGGGGTGCTCATATGTCGTGGGCGATCTCCAACGAAGAGTTGCAGCGCTACCAACGCGAGGGGCTGCGCCGGGTTTCGGCGGCGGCCATGCACCTTACGGGGCACACCCGCCCGCGCGATGACAATCAAGGGCTGTGACGTGAGCGAAAAGAATAACAACAAGAAGCGGCGGCCGTCCGACCGTACAAGGCGGGCGGGTTCAGCCCACGATCCCGCGGAACCCAAGCGGCGTCGTCAGCGGCTCCCCGTCCTGGCCACGTTGTCGCTGAACGACGCACTCGCGGCCAACGAATACCATCCGCTGGCGAAGTCCGCGCCCGAGGTCCGGGCCGCCGGTCGTCTGCGGCTGATCGCCACTGTCCTCGCCCGGATGGCCACCAACCGACGTGGCGCGGCGTGACTCACCCGCGTACAATTAGCGGGTAAACCCGCACAAGCAGATTCGGCTCGCAGCCACGGCGATTGCACCAACGGACGATTCCCGGAAAGCGCGGTGATGACATGCGAAAACCCGAGAAGAAAAAAGAAGACGAGCCCCTGCGGATCGCCGGGTACGTCCGCGTCTCGTCGCAGCGACAGGCCACGGAGGGTGACAGCCTGGTCGCCCAGCAGCACGAGATCGAGCAGGAGGTCGAGTTCCGCAAACGCCGCGAGAACCTGGAAGTCGCCTCGCTCGAATTCTACGTCGATGCCGGCAAGAGCGCGAAGGACCAGAACCGCCCGCAACTCCAGCGGCTCAAGCGCGACATCGCCGCCGGCAAGATCGACCTCGTCATCTGCTTCAAGCTCGACCGGATCACCCGGAGCCTGAAGGACTTCGTGGACCTGTGGGCGCTGTTCGCCGAGTACGAGGTCAACGTCAGCAGCCTGCGGGAGAAGTTCGACACGTCGATGCCGACCGGCGAGGCGATGGTGCAACTCATCATGGTCTTCGCCCAGCTAGAGCGGAAGATGACCGCCGAGCGGACCTTCTCGATCATGCGTGACCGCGCGGATCGCGGCCTCTGGAACGGCGGCCACGTCCTCGGCTACCGCTCGCTGCGGGACGATCCCGGCAAGCTGGAGATCGACGAAGAGGGTGCCGCCATCGTCCGCCGCATCTTCGACACCTTCGAGGAGCTGGGGTCGGCCGGGGCGGTCACGCGCCGTCTGAACGACCTCGGCATCCTCTACCCGGCCTACCGCACTCGTTCAGACAAGCAACGTGGCGGGAATCGGTTCGCCAAGCAAAAGGTGATCGGCATCCTTCGCAATCCCATCTACCTCGGCCGGATTCACTGGGGCGAGTCGGTGAAGGAAGGCTGCCACGACCCGATCATCACCGCCCAGCAGTTCGACCGGGTGCAACTTCAACTCGGCAAAATGCTCGTTCGGCGGATGAACCTGAAGAAGCCGAAGGGTCGGGTGTACCTGCTGTCGGGCCTGCTGCGGTGCCAGTGCGGGGCACACATGGTCGGGGCGTCGGCCCACGGCCGGACGGACGTGAACTACTACTACGTCTGCACCCGGCAGCAGCACGAAGGCGGCAAATACTCGTGCCAGTCTTCCCGCATTCCTGCGCTGGCCCTCGAAAACGCCCTCCTCGGTCGGATTCGTGACCTCGGCCGCATGGTCGAGGCCCGCGACCGCATCGTGCAGGAAGCGTTGTCCTGCCTCGGCGGCGAAGCCGTCCGACTCCGCGAGGAAGAAGAACTGACCCGCCGCCGCGTGGCCCAGGTCCGTGCCGACATCGGCCGGCTCGTGGAAGTACTGAAGACGCTCGGGGCGAGGGGGCTGGCCAGCGTCCAGGCGGAACTCGAACGGCTGGAGACGGAGGAGACGCAACTCAAGCGGTCGCTCGCCGACATCGCCACGCGGCAGGCACCCGTCGAGCGCGTCAGCGACGACGCCCGCTCCTTCCTGGAAACCTGGCAGGACATCGGCGAGTTGCTGGACGCGGCCACACCGGAGGAGCGGATGCAAATCCTCCAGCACTACATCGAGGTGGTCGAACTCGGGCGGATCGACCCGGAAACCCGCACCGGCTCCTACGCCATGCGGCTGTTCCCGGAGGTGCGGCCCGATCGTGGATTCGACTTCGGGAGGGGTGGAAACAACGGCCCGGACGACGCAAACCCAGGCCCGGAAATGAGCAACGGAGCCGCCCTCGATAACGGGGACGGCTCCGTTGCTGTTAACCCAGGACGGCTTGGTTCGCACAACCGTCCAGAAAGCTCCCCGAGTAGGACTCGAACCTACAACAAACCGGTTAACAGCCGGTTGCTCTACCATTGAGCTATCGGGGAATC
>JAIEQN010000995.1 GCA_019747685.1 Gemmataceae bacterium | reverse complement strand
CACCGGCCGGGCCGCAAGTCGCAGGCCCGGCGGTACAAGCCGGGCCGAGGGCCGAGGCCGGCCACACCCGGAGGGAGCTGACCGATGGCCGACGAGCGTGACCCGCGGTGCGTCTTCCCGGCCGCGAACTTGGCATCGGCGAATGCCGTGGCCGATCTGCTGGGGCGGAAGGGGTTCCCGTGCGAGGTGGTGCCGCCGCCGATGGTCCCACCGGCCGGGGACGCCCTCGGGCTGACCGAGGGGCCGCCGCCGGTGGTCGAGGTGCGGGTGCTGGACATCGACCAGGCTGCCCCGGCCCGGGAGCTGATCGAGGCCGAGCGGGAGGCGGTCCGGGAGGTGCAGGACCGGCTGGCCCGGCGGGCGGCCCGGACGGGCACCGTGGCGGCGACCTGCGAGGAGTGCGGCAAGGCGTCCGACTGGCCGGCGGCCCAGGCCGGGACGACGGAGGACTGCCCGCACTGCGGGGCGTTCATGGACGTGCCCGACCCGGACGCCGGGGACGACTGGTCCGGCGTGGACTTCGGGGCCGAGGAAGGAGAAGATGAACCCGGGGCGAAGCCCTGACCCCCTGACCGGAGGTGACGCCGTGCCCGTCCTTCTCCCCGCCGACCGCGACCGCGACGCCTGGCAGGTGGCCGTCTGGAACGCCCCGGACGACGAGCTGTCCCGGCCCCAGAAGCTCGAACTGATGCACATGCTGGAGGCCGCGTTCAACGCCTTCGACCCGTTCCGGGTGGTCGCCGACCTGCTCGCCCACCGGGGTCTGTGGGACGGTGTGGTGATGTGCAACGGGTTCCCGTTCGAGGGCTCCGACCCGGTGCTGCCCGGCTGGCACCTGTACGGCGACCTCATCCACCTCCGCGACATCGGCACCCACCGGAACGTGGACACGGTCTACATCCTCCACGCCGCGGACGAAACCGACGCCCTGAAGCGGCTGGCGACCGGCTGGCACGCCGACGAAATCCACGTCTACGCCGGCGACGCCGCGGAAGCGTTGCTTGGTGATTCCGGGACCGATGCCGCCGTCCTCCGTGTGTGGTGGGACTGATGGCCGCCCTGCCGCCGTTCGCCGTCACCCCCCAGGAGGCCGGGCACACCCTGGCCAAGGTCCTCCGGTCCCGGCTCGGCGGGCCATCCTGGGGCGAGGTGCGGAAGCTGATCGCCGCCCGCCGGGTGGTGGTCGGCGACGCGGTCGGCTCGGACGAGGCCCGCCGGCTGAAGGAGGGCGAGGTCGTCGCCTTACTCGACCAGCCCAAACCTCTGCCCCGCACCGCCCACCCCGAACGGCTCGTCCTCCGCCACCTGGACGACCACGTCGTCGTGGTCGAGAAGCCGCCCGGGGTGAACACCGTCCGCCACCCGAAGGAGTGGGAGTGGGCGGAGGAGCGGCGGAAGCTCGACCCGACCCTGCAAGACTTGACCCAGTGGGCCGTCGCCCATCGGCTGAACCGGCCGGCCAAGGGCCTGCCGTTCCTGCGGATCGTCCACCGGCTCGACAAGGAGACGAGCGGGCTCGTCTGCTTCGCCCGGACGGCCCTGGCCGAGCGCGAACTCGGGTCGCAGTTCCGCCATCACACCGTCGTCCGCCGGTATCTGACGGTGGTGCCCGGGGTGTTCACCCCGCGGACGATCCGCTCGCGGCTCGTGCCCGACCGGGGCGACGGCCGCCGCGGCAGCACCCCGCTGCCGAACGCCGGTAAGGAGGCCGTCACCCACGTCTCGGTCGAGGAGCGGCTGCCGGGGTACACACTCCTGTCGTGCCGGCTGGAGACCGGCCGGACGCACCAAATCCGCATCCACCTGTCCGAGGCCGGGCACCCGGTCTGTGGCGACAAGGTGTACGTCAGGCGGCCGGACGGGACGGTGTTCGAGGAACGCAGCGGTGCCCCCCGGCTGGCCCTGCACGCGACCGAGTTGGGGTTCCAGCACCCGGCCAGCGGGGCCGCCCTGCACTGGGCGATGCCGATGCCGGGGGACTTGCAGAAGTTCGTGGACGGGCTACGCGGGAGGGTGGTGTGATCCTGCCGCGAGACGCCGGGCCTCACTTCCTCCGGGACGCGGGCTCACCACCCGGTGTAAGGTCGCCAGGCTGATCGACCAACTCGCCGATGGTGTGGCCGACGACGCGATACCCGCCGAACGCCCACCGCCGGTGGAGCGTGACGGTGATCTTCTCCGCGGGCCGTCGGGTCCAATCGACGAAACCGATTCGTACCGTGCAACTGCCGGTCAGGGTGGGCTGATCGACGATGTCCCCTGCATAGCCGCTCGTCTTGAATCCCAAGTCCCTGACGTGGGCGCGGGCCACCGGAATTGCCTGCCAGTAGGGGTCGTAGGAAATGCAGTACAGCCAGACCAAGTACGACATCAACAACCCGACCAATGTGGCGGCAACGACGAGCTTCTTCATCGTCCACCGTCAGGCCGCTACTTCTGGAGGTTGTACCCCTTGATCTTCCGGTCCAGGGTGGACCGCTCGATCCCGAGGATGGCGGCCGCCTGCGACTTGTTCCAGTCGGTGTGCCGCAGGGTCTCCCGGATGTGCCGCTTCTCGACCTCGTCCAGCGACTCCGGCCGGTAGCCCCCGTCCCCGGCCACCGGGCTGCCCACGTCCAGCTCGGACAGCCACACGTCGGCCGCCTCGATCACCGGCCCGGTCCCGAGGGCCACCGCCCGCTCGACTACGTTCCGCAGCTCCCGGACGTTCCCCGGCCAGCGGTACGCCTTCAGCTTCTCGACCGCCTCCGGGGTAAACCCCTTGATCTTCCGCCCGGTCTCCCGGACGAACCGGCGGAGGAAGTGCTCGGCCAACAGCGGCACGTCGTCGGCCCGGTCCCGCAGGGGCGGCACGTCGATCTGCACCACTTGGAGGCGGAAGAACAGGTCCCGGCGGAACGTCCCGGCCCGGACGGCCTCTTCCAGCGGCCGGTTGGTCGCCGCCACCACCCGCACGTCGGCCTTGATCGGGACGTTCCCGCCGACCCGCTCGAACGGGTGCCCTTCCAACACGCGGAGAAACTTCGCCTGGGTGGCGGCGGCCATCTCCCCGATCTCGTCCAGGAAGATGGTCCCGCCGTCGGCCGCCTCGAACTTCCCGGCCATCCGCTCCGTCGCCCCGGTGAACGCCCCCTTCTCGTGCCCGAACAGCTCGCTCTCCAGCAGCGTCTCGGTCAGGGCGGCGCAGTTCAGGGTGACGTACGGCTGGTCCTTCCGCGGGCTGTGTTGGTGGATCGCCCGGGCCACCAGCTCCTTGCCCGACCCGCTCTCCCCGCGGATTAGCACCGTCGCCTTGGTCCCGGCCACCCGCCCGACCTGGGCCTCGACCTTGGCCAGGGCCGGGCTCTCCCCGACCAGCTCGCTCTCCTGCCGGAGCTGGTCCTTCAGGCTCCGGACCTCGACCGTCAGGGTCGCCTGCTTGCGGCTCTTCTGCCACACCACCCCGAGCTGGCGGGCGACGGCCAGGACGAACTCCAGGTCGTCCGGGTTGAGCGGGGCGGTGATCGAGGTCCGGTACAGGTGGACCAGCCCGAGGACCTGCCCGTCGGCCATCACCGGGGCGCAGATCAGGCTGGCCACCTTCAGCTCGGCGATGCTGTCCCGGTCCTTCAGGTGCCGCTCCAGGGCGACGTTCTCGGCCAGCACCGCCTGCTTGGTGGACAGCACCTCGTGGCTGAGGAAGTTCGACACCTTGTGGTACGTCTGCGGGCCGGGGCCGCGGAGCCGGTACACCACCGGCTCGAACTCCCGCCCCTCCTTCAGGGCCAGCACCGCCCCGACCTCGGCCGGGGTGGCCCGGAACAGGGCGTCGATGACCAGCTCGCCCAGGTCGGCCGGGGCGGCGGCGTCGGCCATGTCCAGGGCCAGCCGGTACAACAGGCCGACCGCCTGGGACGGCGGCACCCGGGTCTCGTGCCGGGCCACGTCCGGGGGCGGGGTGCTGCCCGACTGCGGGGCGGCCGGGGTGTGGTAGCGGGTCTGCCCGAGCCGCTTCTTGATCTCCAGCCCGTCGCCCTTCTCGGCCGGGCGGGCCGGGCGGACCTGCGGCAGGTCGGGGAGCTGGGTCAGGTCCTCGATGAACACGAGCTGGGCCCGGCCGACCCGGACGTCGTCCCGGGGGGCCAGCCGGGCCTCCCGCCGCAGCGTCTCGCCGTTCAGGTGGGTGCCGTTGAGGCTGCCGAGGTCCCGGACGAACCACCCGCCCTCGGCCGGGAACACCTCGGCGTGCTCCCGGCTGCACAGCTCGTCCCGCAGGACGATCCGGTTGGTCGGGGCCCGGCCGAGGGTGTACCGGGTCCCGTCTTGCAGCGGGTACACGTCGCCGAACCCGTCGTCCCGGCGGGCGACGAGGAACGCACTCGGGTTGGTGGCCATTGCTCGGGGGTCACCCGGACCGGGGATGCCGTTACCATACCCGCCCCCGGACCGGCGGGGAAGCCCGGGCGGCGGGCCGCCGGCCCGGATGGTTCCAGCCCGGACACACACCCCGCGGCTGACGAATTCGATCCCGACGGAACGAATCCGGTCAAGGAAAAATCGGTTCGAACGGGGAAAAAAGTTCGGCCGCTCACGGCCACAGCTCCCGGACCAACAGGCCGGATAGCACGGCGGCGACCAACCCGGCCGCGACCGCCGGCCCCCGACGGCCGGGGCACCGGGCCGCCCACATCGCCGATCCGGACGCGATCAGCCCGCCGACCGTCAGGCCGACCAGCCCGGCTGACGGGTCCTTCACCCCCGCCCCGACCGACTCCGGGAGCAGCCCGATCGCCCCGAGGGCCGCCAGGCTGTTGTTCAACAGGTGGATCGTGATCGGCACCCACAGCGACCGCGACATCAGGTACGAGAAGTGGAGGGCCGCCCCCATCACCGCGGTCAGGAAGACGTAGGCCGGCGGCCAGGCGTGGAGCAGTCCGAAGAAGGCCGACGTGAAGAGGACGCCGGCCCACGGCCCGTAGCGGCCGACCAGACCCCGGCCGAGGAACCCCCGGCACCACAACTCCTCCGCCACCCCCGGGCAGACCCCGATCGCCAGCACCGCGACCGACCAGTGGAACCCCCGGTACATGTCCGACAGGGCCCGGGCGGCGTCCTCCTGGAATGGGTCCGGCCCGAACACCAGGGTCACGAGCCGGGCGAGCAGGTCGCTGCCGACCGAGAACGCCGGGAACGCCACCACCGCCAGGGCCAGGTGCCCCGCCGGCAGCCGGTCGAGCCCGACCTCCCGGACCCACCCGCGGCCGACCACCAGCCGGAGGACGAGGAGGGTGAACGCCAGCCCGACGGCATAAGCCCCGATCACCGCGTAACCGCAGACCTCGGCCAGGACCGGCGGGAGCGACCCGGCCGGCCCGGACGCCCCCTCCGGCGGCTTCAGGGCGTCCTTGTTGCCGGACGCGGCCAGCACGACCGCCGCCCCCACGACCACGGCGACGATCGTCCCGAACACCACCACGGCGTAGGCCAGGGTGTACAGGGCCGCCCCGACCAGCCCCGGCCGCGGCTTCGGCCGGACGACCAGCGGGACGTCCTCGGCCCGGGTGACGGGCGGCGGGTCGGTCGGCGGGGTCGGGGCGTCGGGCATGGGTCAGTACCGGAGGGTGCCGGTGTATTCGAGCAGTTGGAGGAGCCACGGGTGCCGCCACGGGTTGGCCGCCGGGTAGAACGCCGACAGCACCGACACCCCGAGCAGGACCGCACACAGGAGCCGCCCGCCGGCCGACCGGGCGAGCCGGTCGGCGGCCGCCGGGACGGCCAACAGCCAGAGCGGGATGAGCCAGAACAGCCACCGCGGGCCGCTGGTGAACCCGCCGTAGTTGTAGCTCTTCGTCCGGGTTAGGTAGAAGCAAAACACGACGGCTGACACCACCAGCGTCATCGCCGCGAACAGGGCGGGCGTCCAGCCGGTCCCCTTCGCCTTACGCAGCTTCCGCACGTCGGGGGCGCTGCGGATGCCGAGCATGACCAGACCGGCCAGCCCGAGCAGGAACACCGGGGTCAGGCCGAACCAGCCGTGGTGGCCGAGCAGAAGGTGCAAGGCGTACACCGTCGTCGGCTCGTCGTTGAAGTCGATCCCCTTCCCCAGCGGCGTCCCCAGCTTCGACCAGTGGCTGCCGTCGAAGTTGTACCACGGGCCGCCGAACTCGCCGTAGGCCGGCAAGACCCGGCCCAGGGCGAGGACGTTGCACGCCACAAGAGCCAGGAGCGGCGGCACCGCACCCGGCACAAAGAACAGGAGCGTTTCCCGCGGCCGGGCGACCAAGAGCGGCAGCCCGAGGGCGGCCAGGAACGCCGCCGCCGGCAGGTCGAAGGTGGCCGCGAAGGCGGCGAAGAAGCCGCAACCGAGGTAGCCCCGGGGCGTCATGTCCCGGCCCTCGGCCACGGCCCGGAGGAGCGGGTATGCCGCGAACAGGACGCAGAACGCCGCCGGCAGGTGGTTGTTGAGCGTCCCGGCGAAGGTGGTCAGGAAGGTGCCGAAGCAGGCGGCGGTGAACGCCAGGAGCCGGCCGAAGTCGCCCTTCCCGGTCAGGTCGAGCAGCCGGCCGAGCAGGACGAGGTAAACGGCGAACGGCACGACGTTGACGGTCAATAGGATCGTGGGGACGACCAGCCAGCGGTCGCGGTCGATGTTCCAGCCCAGGACCTTGTTCAGCACCCAGTATTCGCCGGCGAGCAGCGTCGCAAAGAGCGGCGGCTTGCTGCTGTAGAACTCCTTCCGCACCGCCTTCCCGCGGTCGGCCTCGTCGAGCGGCCGGAGGACCACGTCGGTACTCTTGTACCCCGGGTCGGCGATGATCCCCTCGTCCCGGTAGGCCTTCGGGTTGCCGCCGTCGGGGAAGCTGCGGGTGCCGACGGCGTAGGTGCCCTCTTCGACCAGCGCCCGGACGGTGGCCCACCGGCTCTTGTCGTTCGACCCGAACATCGGGGTCGGCTCGGGCCGGGTCACCGGCCAAACCCGGGGCGGGTCCGGGGGGACGGCCGAATAGCCGCCGGCCGGGGCGGTGTACCGGCTCGGCTCTAGCACCCCCTCAGCCCCGACGACCTTCGCCGCGGCGATGGCAACGGCCGCCGCGGTCAGCAGGAGGTACGCCGAGCGGCGGAGGTCGGACCCGTCGGATGGCATCGTGTCAAGCTCGGAGAAGACTGGGCCGCTGATGACGCAGATTTCACCGCAGATGAAGCCAGATTGAAGACAGAGTCCGATCCGGTTTTAGCTGCGTCCGCCGATCTGCGTCATCAGCGGCCCAGTCTTGTCTTTCACCCTACGGCACGTGGGGCGTGGTCCGCTCGGAGACGGAGTACGGCTCCAGGTCGTCCGGGTCGCGGTCCACGATCAGTTCCGACACCAGCCCGGCGATGACCAGTTGGGCCCCGAACAGGAGCAGCCCGACCGACAGGATCGACACCACGATCTGGGTGTTCGGGCCGAACCCGACGGTGTGGTCGCTGGCCAGCCGGACGACGGCGTTGACGGCCAAGAGGAACAGCCCGAACAGGCCGACGCCGGTGGGGATCAAGCCGAGGTTGCCGAGCAGGTGTTGGGGCCGGTGGCCGAACCCGGTCAGGAACTTCACCGTCACCAGGTCGAGCAAGCCCTTCACGAACCGCCGGACGCCGTACTTCGAGTGGCCGAACTTCCGCGGCCGGTGGTTGATGACCAACTCGCCGACGGTGAACCCCCGGGCCGCGGCCAGCACCGGGACGAAGCGGTGCAGCTCGCCGTACAGCCGGACCTCTTGGAGGACTTCCGACCGGTAGGCCTTCATCCCGCAGTTGTGGTCGTGGAGGCGGACCCCGGTCATGGCCCCGACCAGCCGGTTGAACACCCGGCTCGGCCAGACCTTGTGCCACGGGTCGTGGCGGACCTTCTTCCACCCGCTGACGACTTCGCGACCCTCGTCCAACGCCGCCAGGAACCGCGGGATTTCGTGCGGGTCGTCTTGCAGGTCGGCGTCGAGCGTGACGACCGACTTGCCGCGGGCCGCCTTGAACCCGGCCGCCAGGGCCGCCGCCTTGCCGAAGTTCCGGCGGAACCGGACGCCCCGGACCCGGCCGTCGGCCGCCGCCAGCCGGGTGATGGTCTCCCACGACGCATCGGTACTGCCGTCGTCCACGAAGACGATTTCGAAGTTCAGCCGGCTGGCGGCCGCCACCTCGGCGATCTCGGCGTACAGCGGGTCGAGGCTCTCGGCCTCGTTGAACACCGGGATGACGAGCGACACCAGTCGGTGGTCCGCGACCGGCGGCACGTCCGGCTGCCGGTGCGGCTCGCGGTCCGTCGGTGCCCCACCGCCCGGCCCGGTCGGGACGGTGAACGGGGTCGGGCCGCCGACGACCGGGGGGGCGGCCGGCCCGGGCAGCGACATGGTCGTGGTCACGGCGGCTCTCCGGTGGGAGGGGGTCGGCGGAGGTACAGCCAGGCGGCGATCAAGACTTCGGGGCCGGACCAGGCGACCCGGAGGACGATCGCCACCACCGCGGCCAGGGCCTTGGCCAGCTTGAGCGTCAACCCGGCCGCGACGAACCGCGGGGTCAGGAGGACCCGGAAGAAGTACTCCCGCGGCCCGAGGCCGCCCGGGGCTACTAATACGACGAACCCGGCCACGTAGGCGATGCACACCGTCCCGAGGTCGGCCCGGAAGGCGTCCCAGCCCCACGCCGGCGGGTCCGGGGCGACCGCCCGGATCGTCAGGGCCAGGCTCAGGGCCAGCAGGCACCACCCGGCCGCCCCGTGGATCAGCCCCTGGGCCAACAGCCCGAGCGGCGGGCTGGGCAGCGGCGGGGCGTCCGGGCCGCGGAGCCGGCTCGCCCGCCGGGCCGCCAGCTTGTTCACGACCCCCAGCACCACCGGCAGCCCGCCGACGGCCAGGAGGAGGAACCCTTTCCCGGAGAGTTCGGGCGGCAGCACCCCCAGCGACGGCAGGAGGGCCACCCCGATCAACGCCCCGGCCGCCATGCTGGTCAGCGTCTCGTAGGTCGCCGTCACCCCGACCACCAGCGGCCGGGCAC
This sequence comes from Gemmataceae bacterium, assembly GCA_019747685.1. Lineage (GTDB taxonomy): Bacteria > Planctomycetota > Planctomycetia > Gemmatales > Gemmataceae > Urbifossiella. Next base: position 30,964 of record JAIEQN010000995.1, on the reverse strand, counting down.
CCGGCGTCCCCCGGAGCATCCCGACTCGGATCAGGATCACCCACGCCTTGCCCGGGACGTACTTGCCGAGCTGGCTGACGGTGTAGGCCCGCCACCCGGCCCACCACCCGACCGGGACGCCCTGGCTGTGCAACAGCCGGACCCAGAACCCGGCCCAGCAGGCGTGGGCCAGGAAGTACAGCAGGGCGGCCGGCGGCAGGTACTCGACCCGCAGGGGGAACGGGTACGGGTTCAGCTCCGGGGCGGTCAGGATGTCGGCGAACTGCCGGCCCACCCCGACCACGATGGCCGCCGCCAGCACCGTCTTCAGGGCCAGCCACAGGCGTTTGCGGGTCGCGGGGGCCATCCGCCCGTTGTACGCTCGGCCCCAGTCGGTTGTCCGGCCCTCACCGCCCGGATAAGTTTACCAGACGGGGCCGGTGTCGCTGCCCCAGCAGGAGCCCGACGATGGACAACCCGACCAACCCCACCCCGCCGGCGCCGACCCCGAGCCCGGAAGCCACCGCCGCGCCTGCGGCTCAGGGGGCTGACGCCCCCCGCTCGGGAGCCCAGAACCCGGGGGTTCACACCCCCGGCTCGCCAGATGCCACCGCCAAGCCGGCCCTGCCGTCGGGGTCGCCGGCCGCCGACGGCAAGCCGAAGCTGCCGCCGGACGCCTTCTTCCGCCGCCCCCAGCCCGGGGGCCCGCGGCCCGGCGGGTCCGACCGGCCGTTCCCCAAGGGCGACAAGCCGTTCGTCCGGTCCGACAAGCCGCTCAACCCCGGCGGGATGTCCCAGCAGCTCGACCGCAAGGAGTTCGGCGCCCTGAAGCCGAACAACCGCGAACTCGACAAGCTGATCGAGGACGAGATGGCGGCGGCGATGGCCGGGTTCGACGTGTCGGCCACCGTCGCCCAGGCCGAGAACCAACAGAAACCGCAGGCCCCGAAAGGCCCCGGAGGCCGGAAGGTCGGCGTCATCGTCGGCATCCACGGCAAGGACGTGTTCGTGGAGGTCCCCGGAGGCCGCAGCCAGGGCGTCCTGCCGCTCCAGCAGTTCGAGGGCCGCACGCCCGTCGTCGGCGAGGCCGTCGAGTTCGACATCGAGCGGTACGACGCGGCCAACGGCCTCCTCGTCCTGACCCGGGAGGGGTCGGCCCAGGTGGTCACCGACTGGTCCCAGGTCCAGATCGGCATGATCGTCGAGGCCAAGGTCACCGGCACCAACAAGAACAAGACCGGGCTGACGGTCGAGGTGGCCGGGATCAAGGGGTTCCTCCCGGCCAGCCAGCTCGACATGTACCGGGTCGAGGACATCGAGCAGTTCGTCAACCAGCGGCTCAAGGTGATGGTCGCGGAAGTGGACCCGAGCGAGCGGAACCTGATCGTCAGCCGGCGGGCCTTGTTGGAGCGCGAGCGGCAGGTGAAGGCCGAGGAGTTCTGGCGGACGGTCGAGGAGGGGCAGGTCAAGAAGGGGATCGTCCGGTCGATCAAGCCGTTCGGGGTGTTCGTGGACCTGGGCGGGGCCGACGGCCTGATCCCGATGGGCGAACTGGCCTGGGGCCGGGTCGAAGACGCCAACAGCCTGTTCAAGATCGGCGACTCGGTCGAGGTGATGATCCAGCGGGTCGACCGGGAGGCCCGGAAGATCGGGCTGAGCCTGCGGGCGATGACCAAGAGCCCGTGGGAGGACTTCGCCGGGCGGATCAAGGCCGGGGCCCGGGTCAACGGCAAGGTGACGCGGACGACCGACTTCGGGGCGTTCGTCGAGGTCGAGCCGGGGATCGAGGGCCTGATCCACATCTCGGAGCTTTCGAACCAGCGGGTCCGGCGGGTCCGGGATGTCGTGGACGTGGGCCAGCCGGTCGAGGTCGAGGTGCTGAGCGTGGACACCGAGGCCCGGCGGATGGCCCTGAGCCTCAAGGCGATCAAGCGGGCCGAGGAGGTGGCCGCCGAGGAGGCCGAGGAGGAGGAACTGCTGGCCGACCGGCAGTCGGCCGCCGAGGCCCTGGCCAACCGGCCGTTCAACCCGAACCTCCGCGGGGGGATTTAGGGCCGCCCGGGTCAGACCTTCGGCTCCCACCCGGGGGCGTACTCGCGGGCCCACAGCTTCATCGCCGCCGGGTCGTCGGCCGTCCGGCCCGTCTTCGGGTCGCACCGGACCGACCGGCCGGCCCGGTGGGCGATGTTCCCGAGGTGGCACAGGAGGGTGCTCTTGTGGCCCTCCTCGATCTCGCTATTCAGCGGCTCGTCGCCGCGGACGGCGGCCGCGAAGTTGGCCACATGCGCGGCGTCCCCACCCGGGCCGGCCTCGGTCCGGACCGGCTTCCCCTTCGGGTCGTACACCGTGTACCCGCCGCCGGCGATGGCCAGGCTGCCGGTCTCGCCCAGGAACAGCACGTCGGCCGGCTTCTCCCGCGGCGGCTGGTTGCAACTCAGCCCCTCCCAGGTGGCGGTGCTCCCGTTCGGGAAGTCGAACCCGACGACGTGGGTGTCCGGCGTCTCCTGGTCGTCCTTGTACCGATACCGGCCGCCGGCCGACGTGACCCGGGCGGGGTAGTCCGCCCCCAGCCCCCACCGGCACAGGTCGATCATGTGGACCCCGTTGTTCCCCAGCTCGCCGTTCCCCCAGTCCCAGAACCAGTGCCAGTTGTAGTGCAGGACGTTCGACCGGAACGGCCGCCGCGGGGCCGGCCCCTGCCACAGGTCGTAGTCCAGCCCGGCCGGCGGGTCCTTGGCCTCCCCGGTGCCGATCGACGGGCGGGCGGCGGCGTACCACCCCTGGGCCAGGTAGACCCGGCCGATGACGCCCTCCCGGAGGGCGGCGACCGCCTCCCGGACCTTCGGCCAGCTCCGCCGCTGGTTCCCCATCTGCACCCGCCGTCCGTGCTTGCGGGCCGCCGCCACGAGGAGTTCGCCCTCCCGCGGGTTGTGGCTGCACGGCTTCTCGACGTAAACGTGCTTGCCGGCCGCACACGCCAGGATGGACGCCGGGGCGTGCCAGTGGTTGGGGGCGGCACAGACGAAGGCGTCCACCGCCTTGTCGTCGAGGACGCGGCGGAAGTCGGCGACGGCCCGCGGCCGGGGCCGGCCGTCCTTCGCCAGGGCGTCGGCGGCCTGCCCGACCCGGGCCGCGTCCACGTCGCAGACGTAGGCCACCTCGGTGTTCGGGAGGGCGGCGAAGGCACGGGCCAGGGCCGGCCCGCGGGTGCCCATCCCCATCACCCCGACGACCAGCCGCGTGTTGGCCGAGGCCGACAGGCGGGGGACGGCGGCGAGCCCACCGGCGGCCCCGAGGAAGGTCCGGCGGTCGGGGACGGGTGACACGGCAGGACCTCGGCGGGTGGAAGGGGTGGCCCCGGCACAGTACCGCAAGACCGGCCCCGGAACAAGGAGCGCCGTCCGCCCGGGGTCGCGTCAGCCGGCGGCACTGGCGGCCAGGAACGGGGCCCGCAACTCGTGGGGCAGCTCCGGGGTGCCGCCGGGCCGGGAGCAGACGTAGGCGGCGACCGCGGCGGCCCGACCGTGGGCCAGGTCGAGCGGCCAGCCGAACAGGAGCCCCAGGGCCAGGGCTGCGGTGAACGAGTCGCCGGCCCCGACGGTGTCCACCACGGCCGTCGGGACGCCCGGGTGGTCGGACCACCCGCCGCCGGAGTGGAGCAGGCTCCCCTGCCCTCCCCGGGTGTAGGCCACCGCCCGCAGCCCGAACCGGCGGGCCAGCTCCGCCACCCGCCCGCGGTCGCCGGCGGGCAGACCGAACAGGTCGGCCAGCAAGGCCAGCTCGGGCTCGTTCACCTTGAGCACGTTGGCCACGGCGAGCGACCCGGCAATCAGTTCCGGCGTGTCATAGTGCTGCCGCAGGTTGACGTCGAAGACGCGGAGGGCGTCGGGCCGGGTGTGTTGGAGCAGCGCCCGGATGGCAGTGCGGGACGGCTCGGCCCGCTGGGCCAGGGTGCCGAAGCAGACCACGTCGGCGGCGGCCACCGCCCGCCGGCCGGCCTCCTCCCCGGCCAGCCGGTCCCAGGCGACTCCCTTGTGGATGACGTACCGCGGCTGGCCGTCGGCCGCGACCTCGACCGTCACCGTCCCGGTCGGGGCGGCCGGGTCCTCCTCGACCGCGTCGGTCCGGACGCCGAGTTCGCCCAGCCGGCGGACCAGTTCCCGGCCCCGGTCGTCCCGGCCGACTCGGGAAACGACCCGGGCCTCGGCCCCCAGGGCGGCCGCGTGGTAGGCGAAGTTGGCCGGGGCGCCACCGAGCTGCGGCCCGTCCGGCAGGAGGTCCCACAGCACCTCGCCGATGCCGACCGCCCGGACGCTCACGCCGACCCCCCTCCGGCGGTGCCGGTCAGCCGCCGCTCCAGCTCCTCCAGCGGCACCCCCTTCGTCTCCGGCACCATCGCCGCCACCCAGACGAGCTGGAGGACCATCATCCCGCAGAAGAACAGGAAGACCGTGCCCGGGGCGAATGCTTCGACCATCTTCGGAAAGAAGGTGGTCAGGAGGGCCGCGAAGACCCAGTGGGTGCAGCTCCCGAGGGCCTGCCCCTCGGCCCGGTGGCGGTTCGGGAACACCTCCGAGATCAGCACCCAGATGACCGTCCCCTGCCCGACCGCGTGGGCGGCGATGAACGCGAAGATGCAGGCCGGCACGATCGCGTAGTGCCCGGTGTAAAACGCCCAGGCGGTCAGCCCGAGCGAGACGATGTACCCGACCGAGCCGATGTACAGGAGCGTCCGCCGGCCGAGCCGGTCGATCAGCCCCAGCCCGACGAAGGTGAAGACCAAATTTGTCACCCCGATTCCGACCGAGGTAAGCAGGGCGGCCTGGGCCTCCAGTCCGGCCTGCTGGAAGATGCGGGGGGCGAAGTAGAGGACGGCGTTGATCCCGGAGAGCTGGTTGAAGAACGCGACCAGGATGGCCAGCAGGATCGGCGTCCGCAGCCGCCGGCTCCAGAACGGTCCGGCCTCGGCCCGTTCGTGGGCGGCCGCCAGGATGGCGTCGGCCTCCGCTTCGATCTCGCCCTCGGACGCCTCCGGCCGGATCAGCCGCAGCACCCGCACCCCGGCCGCCCGGTCGCCCTTGCGGGCCAACAGCCACCGCGGGCTTTCCGGGATGAACAGGCACAGGGCCGTGTACACCACCGACGGGAAGGCCGCCACCCCGAGCATCCACCGCCAGGCGTCCTCGCCGACATCGCCCAACAGGTAGTTCGACCCGAACGCCACGATGATGCCGAAGACGATGTTGAACTGGAACAGCCCGGCCAGCCGGCCGCGGTAGGCCGGCGGGGCGATCTCCGAGATGTACAGCGGGGCCGCCACCGTCGAGACCCCGATCCCCACCCCGCCGATAAACCGGGCGGCGATGAACGACCACACGTCCCAGGCGAGGCCGCAGCCGACGGCCGACAGGATGTACAGGACGCCGATGCCGAGCAGAGTCGGCTTCCGCCCGAACCGGTCGGTCGGCCAGCCGCCCACGAGCGACCCGAGGACGGTCCCGTACAGGGCCGAGGCGACGGCCAGCCCGTGGACCGCCGGGCTGAGGCCCCAGAGCGCCTGGATGGTCTGCTCGGCCCCGGAGATGACGACGGTGTCGAACCCGAACAGGAACCCGGCCAGGGCCGAGGTGACCGACCAGAGGACGATGCGGCCCTTCATGGCGGGGCGGACCTCGCTGCCAGCGGCGGAAGAGAGCCACTCGGCCCCGGCGCAGAGTACCCGCCGGCCGGCCGGGCGGCAAGCGCCGCCCGACGGGTTGCCCGGCCCGCCGCGGTCGGCGATACTACGCGGACCCGTCCCGCTGCGAGCCGCCGCCATGCCCGCCCGCCTCCGCCCCGCCCTCGCCGCCCTCCTTTTGGCCGCCCCGGCGGCCGCCGGCGAGGAACACGTCTGGGTCGAGGCCGAGCACCTCGACGGCCTCCGCGGCTACTGCTGGCCGATGGGCAAGCCGGAGATGAAGCAGACGGCCGGCCACTGGGGGCTGTCCGGCCCCGGGTGGGCGGCCGAGTGGAACCAGGGCGGCGAGAGCGGCTTCCTGTCCGTCGCCGCCGGGCCGGACGACGACAAGGCCGTCGCCTCGAAGACGATCGAACTCCCGGCCGCCGGCCGGTGGTTCGTCTGGGTCCGGTACGGCGACTGGCGGGAGAAGACGGAGCGGTTCCAGATCACGGTCGAGCAGCCCGGGGCGGCCCCGTGGACCGGCCGGTTCGGCGAGCAGGCCGTCGTGGACGAGGACAACGAGGCCAAGCTCTACTGGGGCTGGGCGTTCGCCTGGAACCGCCGAGAGCTGACGCTGGCGAAGGGGCCGGCCAAGCTCACCCTCGCCACCACGACGAAGGACCCCGAGGCCCGGCAGGTCGATGTCATCGTGCTGACCACGGACGCCGCCTACCGCCCGCACATCAAGGAACGGCCGCGCACCGCCGCCCGGGACGTGCTGGCCGGCTATCGCAAGGGCATCCCGAAGGACCTGGAGCCGCTGGCCCGGGCCAAGCAGTCGTGGGACATCCCGGCGTGTTGGAAGCCCAAGACGGTCGACGACCAGGGCTTCCTATACCTGTGGAACGTCCCGGCCGACTGCCCGGCCTGGACGAGCGACGACCCGAAGCGGGTGCTGTTCCCGTACTCGGTGGCCGACGACGACGTGAAGAAGGAGTTCGCCCAGAAGTACGGCGGCCGGCCGGACGTGCCGATCTTCTCCGACCCCCGGATCGTTCCGACGTTGCACGGGGTAGGCCCGCAAATCTTCGCTACCGACCCGAAGACGGGCGAGCTAGCCGAAGCCGGCAAGCGGTTCGCCCGGTGGCTGGACGCCAACCCCGGCCGCCGCTGGGCGACGATGATGAACTACGCCCCGGACACGCGGATCGGGGACAAGGGCGTCGAGGCGTTCGGGAAGTACCGCAACCGTTACGTCGGGGCCATCGCCGGCGAGAGCCTCGGCTACTTCGAGGTCGACCCGAAGCTGATGGCCGAGAAGACGGCGGCCGCGACCACCCGCCGGCAACTGGCCGAAGCGTTCACCCCGCCGAGTCTGGCGGCCAACGCGGCCAAGTACCGGGCCGTCTACGGCAAGGACCTGGACGCCAACCCCTACGCCGACGTGATCTCGTGCCTGTCGGTCGGGAACATCGCCTTCCTGCCGCTGGCCGCCGATTGGGGGGCGCGGACGGTCGGGTACGAGTCGGCGGCGGCGACCGCCACCGTCCTGCCGATGCGGTGGGCGTTCATGCGCGGGGCGGCCCGCCAGCGGGGGGCGATGACGGCGACCTACCGGTCGTGCAACTTCGGCGACTCGTCCACCATCTTCAGCAACCAGCAGAGCTACACCAGCCCCCGCAACCTGTTAGATAACTATTACAGTGTCTTCGCCGGCGCCGGCATGACGTGGTACAAGTTCGACATCTGGTATCAGTACATGGCCGGGGCGTCGATGTTCTATCACGAACAGGGGTTCGACGAGTATTGGAAGCCGGGAGGCACCACCGTGGCCGGCGTCCGCGAGGTGCAACTGTCGCCGAAGGGGCAGCTCGTGGACCGGTTCTTGCGGCTGACCGCGAAGGAGCCGGACCGCGGGACGCCGTTCACCCCGGTGGCCTTCCTGGTGGATTACGCCCACGGCTGGGAGCCGGCCCCGTTCTGGCCGAACGCCTTCAAGAACTACGGCGGCCACCCGGACCGGTTCCGCCCCGGCGACCACGAGAAGATGCTGGAAGAATATTTCTGGACGGCGTTCCACCCGATCGGCCCGGAGGCCGAGAAGCCGATGACCGGGACGAACGAGGTGTTCGTCCCCGGCGTCTTCGGGGACATCTTCGACGTGGTCCTCGCCTACCCGGACGTGTCGAAGTCGACCACCCTGGCGACGTACCCGGTGGTGATCGCGGCCGGGGACATCGAGCTGACCGCGGCCGAGGGGAACCGGCTGGCAGAGTACGTCGCCGACGGCGGGACGCTGCTCGTCGCCGACGCCCACCTCTCCGGCCCGGGGCTGGCCGCGTTGGAGTTGCCGAAGACCGGCGAGCCGGCCGAGGCCGACGGCTACCGCTGGCTGGCCGACCCGGCGGTCCACCCCTCACCGCGATTCCGGTACAAGCCGGTCACGGGCGGCCGGCCGCTGGCCACCACGCCCAACGGCAAAGCGTTCTGCGCCGCCTTCGACCGCGGCAAGGGCCGGCTCATCTACCTGTCGGTGCCGCGGGGGCTGGCCGTCGGCCGGCAGGCGGTGCCGTTGGTCCCGCGGCTGTTCGCCCACCTGACCCGCGGGCTGATGCCGGTCGAGGTTGAGGGCGACGTGGAATGGATGGTGAACAAGACCGACAAGGGCTGGCTGGTGACGCTCCTCAACCCGGCCGGGGCGATCAAGCCGCAACAGGGGATCACCCCGACCGACTACCGCGAGAACCGCCCGGTGACGATCCGCAGTCGGGTGCCGGTGTCGGCCGCGTCGGACCGCCTGTTGCCCAGCGACAATTTGACCGTGACGCCGGGGCCGTCACCTTCGGTGGAGTTGGTTGTACAGGCCGGTGGCGTCCGCATCATCGAGCTGAAGTGATAACACGCTGACCCCGGGGCCGCCATGAAGATCACCGAGGTCGTCTGCCAAATCCTCCGCATCCCGAACATCACCGCCAAGACGGCGAGTAGCCAGGACTCGGTCCTCGTCCGCGTCCGGACCGACGACGGCCTCGAAGGGGTCGGCGAGGCCGACTCGTCGCCGGAGGTGGTGAAGGCGATCGTCGACGCCCCGTTCAGCCACAACATCGCCTGCGGGCTGCGGCAGCTCCTGGTCGGCGTGAACCCGCTCGACCACGAGCGGCTGTGGCAGACGATGTACCGGCGGACGATGTACTTCGGCCGCACGGCCGTCGGCATCACGGCGATGGCCGCGGTGGACATGGCCCTGTGGGACCTGAAGGGGAAGGCATTCGGCCAGCCGATCCACCGGCTGCTCGGCGGCAAGCAGCACGACCGCATCCGCGGGTATGCGTCGATCCTGTTCGGCCGGGACGGCAAGGCGACGGCCGACATCGCCCGGCGGTGGGTCGGCGAGGGCTACACGGCCGTCAAGTTCGGGTGGGAGCCGATGGGCACGTCCGAGGCGGTGGACATCGACCTCGTCCGGGGTGCCCGCGACGGGCTGGGCGACGCGACGCTGCTCATCGACGCCGGCTGCGTGTACGACGCCCGGACGGCCCTGCGGCGGGCCCACGCCTTCGCCGAGTACCGGCCCGAGTGGTTCGAGGAGCCGTTGCGGGAGGACGACATCGACGGGTACGTCTGGCTGCGGGACCGGTCGCCGGTCCCGATCGCGGCCGGCGAGGGCGAGTGCGGCCGGGAGTCGTTCCGGCCGTTCATCGACCGGCGGGCGCTCGACGTATACCAGGTCGATCTGTCGCGGTGCGGGTTCACCGACGCGGCGTACATCCGGGCCCGGGTCGAGGAGGCCGGCGGCCGGCTGTGCAACCACTGCTACACCAGCCCGCTGACGGCGGCCGCCAGCCTGCACTGGCTGAGCACCTGCCGGGACGCCTTCCTGTTCGAGGACTGCGTCGAGGACTCGCCCCTGCGGCACGAGCTGACGGTCGAGAAGGTGCAGTCGGTCGGCGGCTGGATTGAGGTCCCGGACCGCCCCGGCCTCGGGGTCACGCTCGACGAGGGCTTCGTCAAGAAGTACCTCGTGGCCGAGTCGGGATGAGCGGGCCGGCGAAGGCTGGGGGAGGTTGCGTTTTTTTAATTTTGTACACTTGACGGGGGGGGGGGCGGGCGTCATTAGGATTCAGTACGGGGGCACTTCTTACCTACCCCCGTCTTCTGGCAACACTTGCACCCAGGAGGTCCCCGTGGTCAAGCTCGTCGCCGTCCGCCTTCTCCCGTTCGCCGTCCTGCTCGGGGCCGTCGTCTGGTCCGGCCCCCAGCACATGGGCGGCCTCGCCGCCGAGATCACCGGGGCCATCCCGGAACCGCGACCCGTCGAGCCCTGCAACGCCAACGACATCGAGACCCCCAACTGCAAGAACATACCCTACTCCGAGACCGGTGGAGTGGCGTGCGATCCGGGTACGTATAACATCTACCGGAAGGAACTCCCGGGTACCAACATCACCTCGCGGTACAACAACGACAAAATGACCTGTACCACGGACCCGCTCGGCAAGTGCAAGCGGTACACGCTGAAGAAGAGCGACAAGAACTGTACCATCCAACAGGCCCAGTAAGTCAACACGGTGGTCGTCCGGAACGGAGACTGGGTCGGTTACGTTTCGTGGCTCGGTTCGCCATCCTACATGCAGGTCGCCGGCTCACGCTGAGGTGGCGATTACCGGCTTCCGTGTCATCTCATCGCCGGACGATGTCTTCGGAGCGGCCGCGCGAAGGTGTGCGGCCGACCCCGCTGTCGCGGAGGGTCTGGTGGCCATCCACCGGATTGCCGTGGTACTACTACTTCTGGTCTGCGTCAGTCCTAGTGTGGGCGCGCAAGACCCGGTCGACGAACTAACCCGCAACTACCCGGCCATCCCCCGCGGGTCGTTTACCGCCACGACCCGTATGGGTTACGACCCGAAGTCTCCACTTCCCACCGTCCGGGTCGGCCACATCTACTTCGACCCGCCGCGGTGGAAAGTACTGGATCGGGGGTCGACCACGTCCATGCAAGACGGCCGGCAGGTCACCAACACAAGCCAGGGCGAGGAGGTCATCTCGGCGGCCGGGGAGATCAGCGTCTCGGCTGACCCCAAGACCGGACGGGCGTTGAGCGGGGTCTCGGCGTACGTCCGCCCGCTGCCCCCTGAGCTGCTGCAGCGGTTGACGTACGGGCCGTACAGCCTGGCGCTCGACGGGCGGACGAACACGAACGGGTTCATACCCCTGCCCGAGTTGATCCGCGACGGGCGGGTCAAGACCGAACCGACACCCTTGAATGGGAAACCCGCGGTGCTGGTCGAATCCGCCGGGCGGTGGGGGCGGCTCAACGTCTGGCTCGACCCTGCCAACGGGTATCTGCCGGTCCGGATTGCTCAGGAAAAGTCAGCGGGCGACTTGATCTACGAGGGAGTGCCGGTCGGTTCGGTCACGAAGGACGAGGACGGCAAGCCCGTCAAACTGACTAGCTGGAAGCAGGAATACAACATAAGCAGGATCAACAAGGTCGGCGCCGGCCGGATGGTGACGGAGTTTAGACACACGGCGACTAACACATACGCCGATGGGTCGACGGACGATCTAATCGAGGAAGTGTCCATAAGTGACATCAAGGTGGTCGACAGGTGGGACAAGGACCCATTCGTGCTGAGTACGATCGTCCCCGATGGGACCAAGGTGAGCGTGTGGGACGACCAGCCCATCCAGTATGAGTGGCGGGGGGGGAAGATCGTCAAGACCGTCAACCAGGCCGTCGCCCAGGGGGAGGTGTCGCCGTTCACGCCCGCCTCCCACACCCCGTGGTGGGTGTACGCGGGGGCCGCGGCCGGGCTGGTGGCGGTCGCGGGGGGGGTGTGGCGGCTGGCGGCCCGGCGGGGGGCGGCCGCATGACCCCGGGCCTGCTGTTCCTGGCGGCGGCGGTCGAGGCGGCCCGGGCGACGGGCGGCGGCCCCGCCCTGCCCGCCTCCGAGGGGCCGTACTGCGGCGTCTACTGCGTGTACGCGGCCGCCCGGATGCTCGGGACCGACGCCGACCTGTCGCGCCTCCTCAGCCGCGAATACGTCGGGTCGTACCGGGGCAGTTCGGCCGAGGAGCTGTGCCGGGCGGCCCGGGCGTGCGGCCTGGTCGCCACCCCGATGACCGGCCTGACCCCGCAGTCCCTCCGCGACTCGCGGCACCCGGTCGTCCTCCACGTCCGCCGCCCCGGGTTGGGGATGCCGTACCTCCACTGGGTCCTGTACGCGGGCGACGAGGGCGGCCTGGCCCGGGTCGTCGAGCCGCCCGCGGAGCCGCAGCTCCTCCCCTACGCCGAACTCGCGGCCCTCTGGGACGGCGCCGGGGTGGTAGTCTCGACGGCCCCGCCCGACCCGCTCGCCCTGCGGGCCGGGTCGTGGGGGTACGGGCTGGCGTGCGTGGCCGTGGTCACGGCCGCCCTCGGGCTGCTCCGGGCCTGGGGGCCGGCGCGGCGGGCGGGCCCGGTCGTCGGGGCGTGTGTGGTGGTCGGGGTCGGCGGTGCCGCCGGGGTGGCCCTCCAGGCGCTCGACCCGGACGGGCTGCTGCGGGACCGGTCGGCGGTCGCGCTGGTGGTCGGGCACCACTTCCCGGCCGGTGTCCCCGAGATCGACGCCGTCGAAGCCCGGGCGCTGGCCGGGGCGCCGGCGGTCACCTTCATCGACGCCCGGCTGCCGGCGGACTACGCCCTGGGGCACGTCCCGGGGGCGGTGAACCTGCCGGTGTCGGCCGGGCTGGCGGAGCGGCGGGCGGTGACGGCGGCCCTTCCCCCGGGCGGGCCGGTCGTGGTGTACTGCCAGAGCCGGTCGTGCCAGTGGGCGGACACCGTCGCGGCGGACCTGTACCACCGCGGCTACCGGGATGTCCGCGTGTTCCGCGGGGGCTGGGTGGGGTGGGCGGGCGATGACGAGTAGCCGTCGGCGGGGCTTGGTCGAGCGGCTGGTCGGGGCCGGGCTGGCGGCCGCCCTGCTCGGCAGCGCCGTCGCCCACCTCGGCCACCCGTACTACTACCTGTCGAGCGTCTACAACTACCGGATCGTCGGCGAGCGGGTCGGGCTGTGGGCCGCGGCCGCGACCCCCGGGGTCCACGCCGCGGTCGGGGTCTGCCTGCTGGCCGGGTGGTGGGCCCGGGGGGCCTACCTGGCGGCGCTGGTGTTGTTCGCGGCCTACCTGGCGGCCCAGTGGAGCGCCCCGCACCGGGGCCTGGACATTACGTGCGGGTGCTTCGGGTCCGGCGAGGGCCTGCCCGTCGGCCCGGCGACCCTGGCGGTGGCCGGGGGCTGTGCGGTCGGGTCGCTGGCCGGATTCGTCCTCGCCCGCCGCCCGTCCCCAGCCGAGGAGGCCGCGCGATGCGTCGAGGCCGACCGGGGTTCACGCTGATCGAGTTGCTGGTGGTCGTCGGCATCGTCGCCCTGCTGGCGGCCCTGACGCTGGCCGCCGTCCAGCGGGTCCGGGCGGCGTCGGCCCGGGCCGCCTGTCAGAACCAGCTCCGCCAGCTCGCCCTGGCGGCCCAGCACTACCACGACGCCCGCGGGGCGTTCCCGCCCGGGGTGAGCTACAAGGGCGGGGCGAGCCCGCAGCCGCACATGACCTGGATGACCCGGCTGCTCCCGTACCTGGAGCAGGAGCCACTCTGGCGGCAAGCCGAGGCCGCCTTCGCCGCGGACAAGTTCTTCGAGGGCCCGCCGCACCTGCCGATCCTGGGCCGGAAGGTCGGGCTGTTCGTCTGCCCGGCCGACCCGCTGGCCCAGGAGCCGTACGACTTCGGGCCGTTCGCGGTCGGGCACACCAACTACCTCGGCGTCTCCGGGCTGGACCTGCACTCGTGGGACGGGGTACTTCACACCGACTCCGAGGTCGCCGCCCGTGCCATCACCGACGGGACCAGCAACACCCTGATGATCGGCGAGCGGCCGGTGAACGACCGACACAACTTCGGCTGGTGGTATGCCGGGTGGGGGCAGAACAAGACGGGGTCGGGCGACTCGATCCTGGGCGTTCGGGAGCGGCGGGAGGGGCCGCCCCTGGAGGACTGCCCGCCGGGGCCGTACCGGTTCCGCCCCGGCCGGGCCGACGCCCCGTGCGATGTCCTCCGGTACTGGTCCCATCACCCCGGCGGTGCCAACTTCGCCTGCTGTGACGGCTCCGTCCGCTTCCTCCGGTACGAGGCCGACGCGGTACTGCCCGCGCTCGCCACCCGGGCCGGGGGGGAGGTCGCCGAGCTACCGTAGTGAGCGGCCACGCACTTCTCGGCCGTCCGCACCGGCTTCAGCCCCTCGATCGGCATGGCCGGCGGCACGGCCATGCACTTGAATGCGGTGAATCCGGCGGCGACGGCCTCGCGGGCCAAATCCGCGAACCGCTTCGCGTCGTCCGCGGCCGTCTCGTAGAAGTCCTCCATCCGCCCGCCGCCGAGGTGGCAGTAGGTGCGGACGTGGTCCCGGACCGGCCCGCCCCAGAGCTTCGAACACGGCACCCCGCACACCTTGCCGAGGATGTCCCACAGGGCCAGGTCGATGCCGGCGATGGCCGTCGCCCGGACGACGCCGTGGCCGTGCCAGAAGTGCTGGCGGTGCATCATCTGCCACAGGTGCTCGACCCGGGTGGGGTCCTCGCCGACGACCAACTCCGCGATGTCCTGGACGGCCCCGACGACCGCCCGGGTGTGCCATTCCAGGGTGGCCTCGCCCCAGCCGAACAGCCCGTCCTGGTCGGTCACGACCTTGACGAACACCCAGTTCCGCATCCGGGCGTGGCAGACGTGGGTTTCGACGCCGGCGATCTTCATGGCCCCTCCGGTGCGTCCGGGCATTGTGCCCGAGAAGTCGGCCCGATGCCAGTACCCATCCGGTCGGAATCGCCGGCCGGCCCGTTATCATGACCGGCAGTCGATCTCTCGCTGGAGTCGCCGATGCGCCCGCTCCTCGCCCCGGCCGTGGTAGTCTTGTCGGCCGTCGCCCTCCGGGCCGCCGGCCCGGAGCCGCTGGTCCCGAAGGTGCGGGAGGCCGTCCAGCCGGAGATCGACCGGCACCTGGCCGATGCCCAGAAGGCGGCCCTGGCGGAACTGGCCCTGGCCGACGGGGTCAAGGCGTATGCCAAGCCGCCGCTACGGCAGCGGGCGGTGAAGGAGCCGTGGGGGGCGCTGGCCGAGCTGGAGGCGCGGGGCCTGGGCGTCGCCGCGGCGGCCGGCGGCGGGCTGAAGGGCCTGCCCGCGGTCGTGGACCGGCTCAACCATTGCCTCGACCGGCCGGCCGCCGAGTCAGTCGCCGCGCCGCCGGGCAAGCGGGAGACGTTGGACGATCACATCCGGTACATCACGGCCGTCCTCGACGCGGCGGACAAGCTCCGCGAGGAGGCGCTGGCCAAGCTGTCGCCGGCCGAGCGGGCGTTCCTGTTCGACCGGGCAGCCCCGCTCGTCCGCGGGTTCGGCCCGCAACTGCCGGTGGACGACACCACCCGGCCACAGCTCCGGGACGACCTCGCCTTCTGCACCGCCTGGCAGGAGAAGGTCGACGGGCCGAAGTTCGCCGCCGCCGTCCGGACGGTCTTGCTCCTGACTGACCCGACCTACCTGGACGAGCTGAAGGCGGCGATGGCGAAGGCCGCCCCTCTCGCCGGGAAGAATCCGGACGGGTTCGGCGGCGAGCTGCTGGCGGTCAAGGAAACCCGACACGGGCTGATCGTCCTGGGTGGCGGGAAGGCCAACGCCTACGACCTTAAGCGGCCGGTCGCGTTCCTGGCCGACCTCGGCGGGGACGACACCTATAAGGGCGTCGTCGCGTCGAGCTTCGACCCCGCCCACCCGTTCGGGCTGGTAGTCGACTTCGCCGGGGACGACACCTACGCCCCGGCCGAATTCGGGCTGGCGACCGGCCGGCTCGGGTGTGGGGTCCTGATCGACCGGACCGGGAACGACACTTACACCCCCGCCGCCGGCTCCGGCGGGTGTGGGTTCGCCGGGGTCGGGCTACTGGTGGACGAGGCGGGCCAGGACGCCTACACCGGCGACCGGTTCACCCTCGGGGCGGCCGTCGCCGGGCTGGGCCTGGTGTTCGACCTCGCCGGCGATGACACCTACACCGCCCCCGGCTACTCGCTCGGGATCGGCGGGCCGTGCGGGGTCGGGGCGGTGGTCGATGTCGCCGGCGACGACAGCTACCGGTGCGGGTTCGCCATCCCCAGCGGGTACAACGCGACCGACGCCCCCAACGCCAAGCCGGGCGACCCGAACTTCCAGTACGACGCCTTCGGGCTGGGGATCGGCCTGGGCCGGCGGACCTACCCGTTCAGCGCAGAGGGGGACGGGTACAACCTGGCCGGCGGGGTGGGCGTCTGGCTCGACCTGGCCGGGAACGACCGGTCCGAAAGTTCCAACTTCTCGCAGGCGTGTGCCTACTTCTTCGGGGCCGGGCTGAAGCTCGACCTGGCCGGGGACGACCGGCACGGGGCGGCCCGGTACGGGCACGCGGCCGGGGCCCACTACGGGCTGGGGCTGTTCCTCGACTACGCCGGGGCCGACGAGTACGTGGCTGCCGGGCCGACGTACAACATCGGTTGCGCCTGGGACCGGAGCGTCTTCCTCCTGGCCGACGGCCAGGGAGACGACCGGTACGACCTGACCAAGTCGGTCGGGTGCGGGCGGGCCGACCGCGGCGGGTGGGGGGTGTTCGCCGACCTCGCCGGGAAGGACACCTACCGGGTGGGCGGCACGCCGGGCGGGGCGTCGGACAAGGCCGTCGGCGTCTTCTTCGACGGGGCCGGCGACGACGAGTACCCGAAGCTGGCCGGGCCGACCGCCCCGGCGAACGGGGTCGTCCGCCGGGACGGCCAGGGCGGGCTGTTCGTTGACCGCTGAGCCGGGGCGGTCCCGGTTGTGGCCGGCCCGGGCGGGGGATACACTGACAGCATCCTGCCAGACGCGATTCCGCCCCGAAGCCCCGCCCTCCCCGCGGAGCCAGCCCGTGAGCCGAACCCCACGCCGTTCCGTCTGGATGGCGGCCGCCGTGGCGGCGCTCGGCCCGGCCGCGGCCCCCGCCGCCGACCCGACGCCCGGGGAGTTCTTCGAGGCCAACGTCCGGCCGGTGCTGGTGGACGTGTGCGGGAAGTGCCACGGGCCGAAGAAGCAGCAGTCGGGGCTGCGGCTCGACTCGCGGGCGGCGGCCCTGGCCGGCGGCGACGGCGGCCCGGCGGTCGTCCCCGGCCAGCCCGACCAGAGCCGCCTCATCCGGGCCGTCCGCCGGACCGGCGAGCTGAAGATGCCGCCGGACAAGCCGCTCAAGGACGCCCAGGTCGCCGCCCTGGTGAAGTGGGTCGAGCAGGGGGCCGTCTGGCCGGCCGGCGGTGAGGCGAGTACCGCCAAGGCCGCCGCGCCGCACTGGGCCTTCCAGGCGGTGAAGGTGCCGCCGGTGCCGAAGGTGCCGAGCACCGAGTGCCCGGTACGCAATGAGATCGACCACTTCGTCCTGGCCAAGCTCGCCGAGAACGGGCTGGCCCCGTCGCCGTCGGCCGACCGCCGCACCCTGATCCGCCGGGCCAGCTACGACCTGACCGGGCTGCCGCCGACGCCCGAGCAGGTCGAGGCGTTCGTCGCCGACCCGTCGCCCGACGCCTACGAACAGCTCGTCGACCGGCTCCTGGCGTCGCCCCACTACGGCGAGCACTGGGGCCGGCACTGGCTCGACGTGGCCCGGTACTCGGACACGAAGGGGTACGTCTACGACCGGGAGGAGCGGTTTTGGGTCCACGCCCGGGCGTACCGCGACTGGGTCGTCCGGTCGCTGAACGAGGACCTGCCCTACGACCGGTTCCTGACGCTCCAACTGGCCGCCGACCGGGTGGCCCCGGACGACCCGGCGGCCCAGGCGGCGATGGGGTTCCTGACCCTCGGCCGGCGGTTCATCGGGGTGACGCACGACATCATCGACGACCGGATCGACGCCGTCACCCGCGGGATGCTCGGGCTGACGGTGGCCTGCGCCCGCTGCCACGACCACAAGTACGACCCGATCCCGACCGACGACTACTACGCCCTCTACGGCGTCTTCCGGAGTTCGGCCGAACGGCAAGTGCCTATCGAACCGCTACCCACCTCCGGGGCGTTCGCCGCCGGGCTGAAGGAGCGGCAGAAGAAGCTGGCCGACACGATGGCCAAGCGGCGGCGCGAAGCGGCCGACCGCACCCGGGCCCGGGTCGGCGACTACCTTGAAGCCCAACTCGAATTGCACAAGTACCCGGAAGAAGGGTTCGACCAAATCCTCGGCCCCGACGACCTGATCCCGGAGGCCGTCCGCCGCTGGCGGGACTACCTGACCGCCGCCGCGGCCCACGAGGACCCGGTTTGGGCCGCCTGGCACGCCTTCGCCACGCTGCCGCCGGCCGAGTTCGCCGCGAAGGCCGCCGACGTGTCCCGCGAACTGGCCGCGGCCCCGCCGGACCAGGTGAATCGGCTCGTCGCCCGGGCCTTCGTAATGCCCCCGGGGGACATGCGGGAGGTCGCCCGGCGGTACGCCGGCCTGTTCGCCGCGGTCGAGCCACGGCGGCCGACCTTCCTCGGCATCCCGCTCACAAAACCGGCCCCGCCCCCCGACCCGGCCGCGGCCGCCCTCTGGCGGGTCCTTCGCGGGGCCGACTCGCCGTGCGAGGTTCCCGACGAGCCGATCGTCGAGAACGAGCTGTTCTTCCCGACCAACGTGACCGAGGAGCTGTGGAAGCTCCAGGGCGCGGTGGACCGGTGGCTGATCCGCTCGCCCGACGCCCCGGCCTACGCCACCGTCCTGATCGACCGGCCGCACCCGGCCGACGCCCGGGTCTTCCGCCGGGGCAACCCGGCCACCCCCGGGGCCGTCGTCCCCCGGCGGTTCCTCGGCGTCCTGTCCGGGCCGGGCCGGAAGCCGTTCATCGGCGGCAGCGGCCGGCTGGAGTTGGCCCGGGCGATCGCCGACCCGGCCAACCCGCTGACCGCCCGGGTGATGGTCAACCGGGTCTGGATGCACCACTTCGGCCAGGGCCTGGTCCGGACGCCCAGCGACTTCGGCACCCGGGCCGAGCCGCCGTCACACCCCGAACTGCTCGACTGGCTGGCCGGCCGGTTCGTGGCCGACGGCTGGAGCCTGAAGAAGCTGCACAAGCTCGTCATGCTCTCGGCCGCCTACCAGCAGTCCTCGGCCGGCCGCAACGACCCGGTCGCCCGCGATCCGGGGAATCGGCTGCTGTGGCGGATGAACGCCCGGCGGCTGTCGTTCGAGGAGGTGCGTGACTCCCTGTTCGCCGTCACCGGCGACCTGGACCGAACGGCCGGCGGCCGGCCGTTCGACCTGTTCGCCCGGCCGTACGTCCCGCGGCGAACCGTGTACGGGCTGGTCGACCGGCAGTTCCCGGCCGACCTGTTGCGGGCGTTCGACGTGGCCAACCCGGACCTGCACGTCCCGCAGCGGAGCGAAACCACCGTCCCCCAGCAGGCCCTGTTCTTCCTCAACCACCCGCTCGCCCTCGACCGGGCCAGGGCCCTCGCCCGCCACCCGGCGGTGAAGGCCGAGACCACCCCTGAGGACAAGGCCCGGCAGCTCTACCGGCTGGCCTACCAGCGCGAACCGACCGCGGAACAAACACGGGCCGCGGTCGCCCTGGTCGAGGCCGCCGCGGCGGACGCCGCCCCGCCCGAGCCGGCCCGGCCGTCGGCCTGGAGCTACGGCGTGGCCGCCTTCGACCCGCCGTCCGGAGGGCTGTCGAACTTCCGGCCCCTACCGCACTTCACCGGCAGTGCCTGGCAGGGCGGCCCGAACTTCCCGGACCCGACCTGGGGCTGGGCGCAGTTGACCGCGGCCGGCGGCCACCCCGGCAACGACCTCGCCCACGCCGTCGTCCGCCGCTGGACCGCCCCGGCCGACCTGACCGTCCGCATCCGCTCGACCCTGGTTCACGAGGAGAAGGCCGGGGACGGGGTCCGCGGGTCGGTCGTCAGCAGCCGACACGGTGTCCTGCACTCGGCCGTCGCCCACCACGGCATGGCCCCGCTCGACATCGAGGCGGTGGCCGTCCGGGCCGGCGACACCCTGGACTTCGTCGCCGACATCCGCGGCGGGCTGAACACCGACCAGCACCTGTGGGCCCCGGTCCTCACCGAGGTGCTGTCCGGCGGCGGGACCGGGCGGGTGTGGGACGCCCGGGCCGAGTTCGGCGGGCCGCCCCCGCCGCGGCTCGGGCCGTGGGAGAGTCTCGCCCAGGTGCTGCTGATGAGTAATGAGTTCTGCTTCGCGGACTGACCCAGCGGTTCGCCGTAGGGCACGCACCGCGTGCCGTTGGTTCCCCGGCACGCGGTGCGTGCCCTACGAGGCTGACGCCGAGGACTTGTGATGTTCCTTTCCCGCCGCGAGTTGTTGCAGCGGTCCGGCCTCGGCCTCGGGGCGCTCGGGCTCGCCGGGGTCCTCGCCGACGGCGGGTACGCGGCCGAGTCCCCGCTCGCCCCGAAGGCCCCGCACTTCCCGGGCAAGGCCAAGCGGGTCATCCACTTCTTCCTCAACGGCGGCCCGAGCCAGGTCGACACCTTCGACCCCAAGCCGGCGTTGGCGAAGTACGCCGGCAAGCCGCTCCCCAACACCCTCCGGACCGAGCGGAAGACCGGCGGGGCCCTGCCGTCCGCGTTCCAGTTCAAGAAGTACGGCCGGAGCGGCCTCGAAGTCAGCGAGCTGTTCGCGCAAACCGCGGCCCACGCCGACGACCTGGCCGTCGTCCGGTCGATGAAGGTGCAGGTGCCGAACCACGAGCCGTCCCTGATGCTGATGAACTGCGGGGACGCGGCCCAGCCCCGGCCGAGCGTCGGGGCGTGGGTGCTGTACGGCCTCGGGGCGGAGAACCAGAACCTCCCCGGGTTCGTCGCCCTCTGCCCCGGCGGCCACCCGATCAAGGGGGCCGAGAACTGGCAGTCCGGGTTCCTCCCCGGGGCCTACCAGGGCACCTTCGTCGACCCCAAGCACGAGACGGTCGCGAAGCTGATCGAGAACATCGCCCACCCGCACGCCACCACCGCCGCCCAGCGGCGGCAGCTCGACCTGCTCGCGTCGCTCAACGCCGAACACCGCCGGGCCCGGGCCGACGCCCGGCTCGACGCCCGCATCGAGTCGTTCGAGCTGGCCTTCCGGATGCAGGCGGAAGCCGCCGACGCCTTCGACGTGTCCCGCGAGCCGAAGGCCGTCCGGGAACGGTACGGCGAGACCGTCCACGGCCGGCAGACGCTCATCGCCCGGCGGCTGGTCGAGCGCGGCGTCCGCTACGTGCAACTCTGGCACGGGGCGTCGCAGCCGTGGGACCACCACTCGAACATCGCCGTCGAACACAAGAAGCTGGCGGCCGAGATCGACCGGCCGATCGCCGCCCTGCTGGCCGACCTCAAGCGGCTCGGGATGCTCGACTCGACGCTCGTGATCTGGGGCGGCGAGTTCGGCCGGACCCCGACCAGCGAGGGGACCGGCCGGGATCACAACCCTTACGGCTTCTCGGTCTGGCTGGCCGGCGGCGGGATCAAGGGCGGGACCGTCTACGGTGCGACCGACGAGTTCGGGTTCAAGGCCGTCGAGAACCCCGCCAGCGTCCACGACCTGCACGCGACGATCCTGCACCTGCTCGGCTTCGACCACGAGAAGCTGACGTACCGGTACGCCGGCCGCGACTTCCGGCTGACCGACGTCCACGGCCACGTCCTCCACGACATCGTGGCATGAGGGGGTGGGAGAAGACTGGCCCGCAGATGACGCAGACTCTGGCGCAGATGGACGCGGGTAAGAAACAATCCGGTGTCAAAATCCGCGTCTTCGCTGTGTCTTGAAATCCGCGTCGTCTGCGGGCCAGTCTTCTCCCCAATCCTGACTCGCCCATCTCTCATCGTTTTCTCGTGGCCCCGCCGGCGGGCGGGTGGTTTAACATCATCCACCCCCGAGTTCGGCCATGACCCTCCGTCCCCTCCTCCTCGTCGCGGTCCTCGTCCCGGTCGTCCGCGCCGACGACCCGCCCCCGCCGGTCAAGATGACCGCCCAGGAGGATCACAAGCGGACGATGGACCTGCTCGGCATCCAGCAGCTCCGGCGGGGGGCGAACGGGAACAACCCGAAGGCCGACAACGCCGCCAACTACGACGAGAGCAAGGCCAACCCGTACCCGAAGCTGCCCGACCCGCTCGTCCTCAAGAACGGGCGGAGGGTGACGACCGCCGAGCAGTGGTGGAAGGAGCGGCGGCCGGAGGTCGTCGAGGACTTCGACCGCGAGGTCTACGGCCGGGTGCCGAAGGAGGCGCCGAAGGTGACGTGGGAGGTCGTGGCCACCGAGGAGCAGACCGTCGGCGACATCCCGGCCGTGACCAAGCGGATCGTCGGCCACGTCGACAACTCGGCCTATCCGGCCGTCAAGGTGGACATCCAGTTGACCCTGACCATCCCGAAGGACGCCAAGGGGCCGGTGCCGGTGATGCTGGAGTTCGGGTTCGGGGCGTTCCCGGCGAAGAAGGGGCCGCCCGGCCAGCCGCCGCCAGCCCCGAAGGGCGGCCCGGGCTGGCAGCAACAGGTGCTGTCGAAGGGCTGGGGCTATGCGATCATCGTCCCGAACAGCATCCAGGCCGACAACGGCGGCGGGCTGACGCAGGGGATCATCGGGCTGTGCAACAAGGGCCAGCCGCGGAAGGTGGACGACTGGGGCGCCCTGCGGGCCTGGGCCTGGGGGGCCGGCCGGGCGCTGGACTACTTCGAGACGGACAAGGCCGTCGACGCCAAGCGGGTCGGCATCGAGGGGCTGTCGCGGTACGGCAAGGCGGCCCTGGTGACGATGGCCTACGACCAACGCTTCGCCGTCGGCTTCATAGGCTCGTCGGGTGCCGGCGGGGCCAAGCTCCACCGCCGCAACTTCGGCGAGCTGGTCGAGAACGTGGCGTCGTCCGGCGAGTACCACTGGATGGCCGGGAACTACCTGAAGTACGCCGGACCGCTGACCGCTAACGACCTGCCGGTCGATGCCCACGAGCTGATCGCCCTATGCGCCCCGCGGCCGGTGTTCGTCAGCGTCGGGTCGCAGCAGGTCGAGGGCGGGTGGGTGGACGCGCGGGGGATGTTCCTGGCCGCGGTCGGGGCCGGCCCGGTGTACGAACTGCTCGGCAAGAAGGGCCTCGGAACGACCGAGTTCCCGCCCCAGGAGACCGCCCTGACCGACGGCGAGGTGGCCTTCCGCCAGCACGCCGGCGGGCACACCACCGGCCCGAACTGGCCCACCTTCCTAAAATTCGCCGCCCGCTACCTCGACACCCCGGCCAAGTAACTCCTCCCCCGAACCTTCCGAGGCTCCCTCATGCGAATCCTCTCCGTCATCGCCGCCGTGGTCCTGGCCGCCGCCCCGGCGGCCGGGGCCGACCTGCCCCGGAGTTCGCCCGAAGAACAGGGCGTCTCGTCCCCGGCCGTCCTGGAGTTCGTCCAGGCCGCGGATAAGAACATCGACTCCCTCCACAGCTTCATGCTCGTCCGCCACGGCCGGGTGGTCGCCGAAGGCTGGTGGTCGCCCTACGCGGCCCAGACCCGCCACCAGCTCTACTCGCTCAGCAAGAGCTTCACCTCCACGGCGGTCGGGCTGGCCGTGGCCGAGGGGAAGCTGAGCGTCGACGACGAGCTGGTAAAGCTCTTCCCCGAAGACGCGCCGAAAGACCCCGGCAACAACCTGAAGGCGATGCGGGTGAGCGACCTGTTGCGGATGAACACCGGCCACCAGACCGAGCCGCCCCGCAAGCCGGACGAGCCGTGGACCAAGACGTTCCTGGCCCACCCGGTCCCGTTCAAGCCGGGCAGCCACTTCCTGTACAACACGTCGGCCACGTACATGCAGTCGGCGGCCGTCCAGAAGGCCACCGGCCAGACCGTCCTCGACTACCTCCGGCCCCGGCTGTTCGAGCCGCTGGGGATCGAGAACCCGACCTGGGAGGCCAGCCCGCAGGGGATCACCACCGGCGGGTACGGGCTGAGCGTCCGGACCGAGGACATCGCCAAGTTCGGGCAGCTCTACTTGCAGAAGGGGAAGTGGAACGGCAAGCAGCTCGTGCCGGAAGCGTGGGTGGCGGCGGCCACCGCCCGGCAGACCTCCAACGGCAGCAACCCGAAGAGCGACTGGGACCAGGGGTACGGCTACCAGTTCTGGCGGTGCCAGAACGGGGCCTACCGGGGCGACGGGGCGTTCGGCCAGTACTGCGTCGTGCTGCCCGAGCAAGACGCGGTGATCGCCATCACGGCCGGCGTGCGGGACCTACAGGCGGTGCTGAACCTCGTCTGGGACAAGCTCCTGCCGGGGATGAACGGGTCGCAGCTCCCGCCGAACGACGAGGCCCGTGCGAAGCTGGTTAGCACCCTCAAGGGGCTGTCGCTGAAGACGCCCCCCGGGACGGGCCGGCCGGCGGCGGTGCAGGGTAAGAAGTTCACCTTCCCGGCCAACGACCGGAAGCTCGAATCAGTTGCCCTCGAAGAGGGGAAGGACGGCGACACGACTCTCGTCATCAAGGCCGACGGGACCGAGCGGCGGATCGCCTGCGGCCGCGGGTCGTGGGCGAAGGGGAAGGCGGCGTGGGGCCGGCTGGCCGAGCAGCCGGCCGCGGCGTGCGGGGCCTGGACCGCGGACGACACGTTCACGGCCAAGGTCTGCTTCGTCGAGACGCCGTTCGTCGTCACCCTCCGGCTGGCCTTCGCCGGCGACGAGGTCCGGGTCGAGCCGGAGATGAACGTCGGGTTCGGGCCGACGAAGGACGCCCCGCTGATCGGGAAGAAGGAGTAGCGGCCGCCCTTCCTACTCCGGGGCGGGGGTGTGGAGGTAGACGGCCGGGTGCATGGTGTAGAGCCGCAGCCCGTCGTCGGCCCGGACGATTACCCCGCTCGACTTGTTCTCGGCCACCGGGAGGAGCGGGTTGCCAGGGTACTTTTCCCACCGCCGGAGGTCGTCCGACACCGCCACGGCCGTCGACCACTTACGGGCGTCCGGGCCGGCCGTGGCGCAGCCGTGGTAGTAGGCGTAGTACCGGCCGCCGACCTCGATCACCTGGTTGACGGCGATCATGTCGCGGTCGTAGGCCCCCGGCCCGGGAACGAGGACCGGCTCGTCCCGGACGTTGGTCCAGACCGTCAAGTCGTCCGAGGTGGCCAGCCAGACGCCTTTGTCCGACCGCTCGTAGAAGAGGTGCCACCGGCCGCCGGCCCGGAGGGCGGTCGGGGTGCCGAACGGCCCGTCGGGGATCGGCCCGCCGGTGGTCAGCCGCACGTCGAGCCGGCCGAGCGGCTCCCACGACACCCCGTCGGCGGAGGTCAGGAGTTGTGCCCGGTCATTCTCCCCCTCGGCGAACATCAGGTAGCGGCCGCCGTCCTTGACGACCATCACGTCTTCCACCCAGCGATCGCGGACGAGCGGGTTGGCCGGGTGGCGGGTCCAGGTGATCCCGTCGGGCGAGGTGGCCAGCCCGAGCATCCGCCGGCCGGTCGGGGTGCCGTCGTACCCGGTGTACCAGAGCTTGTAGGCGCCGTCCTCGCGGAGCACCCAGCCCCGCTCCCGAACCTTGATGTCCCAATGGCCCGGCCCGGCGGCCTCGAACACCGGACCGTCCCCGCGCTGGACGAACGCCACCAGCTCGCGGGGAAAGTCGGCCCGCGCCGGGGGCGGCCGGTCCGCCGGCATGGGCCGACAAGCGGTGACGATCAGTACGGCGACGGAGGCCGCCCGGCCGATGGCGACACGCATGGGTGGTCCTGGTTGGCCTGAACGCGATCCGGCCGGGCCACATTTTCCCGGGTTGGTGCTTGACGGCATGGTACGAGATGGCGTAGACTTCGGGTCCTGCCTCCTTGCCCCGCCTGCCTCGCCCGCCCCGCCGGCCGTCCGTCCCGCCTGCTCCCGCTCCCTCCCCGGGACCGCGCGTCATGCCCCTGGCCGCCGCCATCCTCGCGTGGGCCGCCGCGCCGACCGGCCCGGTCCCGCCGCCCCGCCTGACCCTCCACGAGAGCATCGACCAGCTCATCGCCGCCGGCCACCCGGACTACGACCGGCACGCGGCACCGCCGGCCGACGATGCCGAGTTCCTGCGGCGGGTCTACCTGGACCTCAACGGGACGGTCCCGGCCGCAACCGAGGCGCGGGCATATTTCGCTGACCCGAGCCCCGACAAGCGGCGGGCGCTGGTCGACCGGCTGCTGGCCGACGGAGCTTATGCCCGGCGGGTGGCCGAGCACTTCGACGTGGTGTTCATGGAACGCCGCCGGGATGTCAAGGTCCCGCGGGCGGCCTGGGAAGACTACCTGCGGGCCGCGTTCGCCGCGAATACGCCCTACGACCGGCTCGTCCGCGACCTGCTGTCCGCCGACGGGACCGACCCGAAGACCCGCCCGGCCGCCAAGTTCTTCCTCGACCGGGACATGGACCCGACCCAGGTGACGCGGGACCTCGGGCGGGTGTTCCTGGGCCGCGACCTCCGCTGCGCCCAGTGCCACGACCACCCGCTCGTCGACGACTACAAGCAGGCGGACTACCACGGCCTACTGGCGTTCGTGAGCCGGTCGTACCTGTTCCCGAACGCCGAGGCCCCGGCGGCTGTTCTCGCCGAGAAGGCCGACGGGGAGGTGAACTTCGTCAGCGTCTTCGACGCCAAGAAGACGCAGAAGAAGACCGGCCCGCGGCTGCCCGGCGGGGAGCCGGCCACCGAGCCGACCTTCGAAAGAGGGAAGGAGTACAAGACCGCCCCGGCCAACGGCATCCGGCCGGTGCCGGCGTACAGCCGGCGGGGCCAGCTCGCCGGCCGACTGACATCGCCCGAGAATCCGGCGTTCGCCCGCACGGCCGTCAACCGCCTGTGGGCGTTGATGCTCGGCCGCGGGCTGGTCCACCCGCTCGACCTCGACCACCCCGGCAACCCGCCGTCGCACCCGGAGTTGCTGGACCTCCTGGCCACCGAATTCGTCACCCACGGGTACGACATGAAGTGGTTGCTGCGGGAAATCGCGCTGAGCCGGACGTACCAGCGCTCGAGCGCCGCCCCGCCCGGCTCCGAGGATGTGCCCGCCGACCGCTACCTCGTCGCGCTCCTGAAGCCGCTCTCGGCCGAGCAGTTCGCCCGGGCCGCCGTCCGGGCCACCGGGCCGGCCGTGCCGGAACCCGAGGCGACAGTCGCCGGCCAAGTGGCGGCGTTCCGGCGGACGTTCGGCGGGTCGCCCGGGGAACCCGACGCCGGTACGTCGGCGACCCTGGATCAAGCGCTGTTCCTGAAGCACGGGGCGGCCGTCCGCGGGCTGGCCGCCCGCCGGCCCGGCGACCTGACCGACCGGCTCGCGGGCCTCGCCGACCCGAACGCGGTCGCCGACGAGCTGTTCCTGAGCGTCCTCACCCGGCCGCCGACGGCCGACGAGCGGCGGGACGTGGCCGCGGCCCTCGACGGCACCCCGGACCGCGCGGCGGCCCTCGCCGAAGTCGTCTGGGCGGTCGTCGTGTCGGCCGAGTTCCGGTTCAACCACTAACCCCATCCGGGGAGGATCCGATGGCCGACGCACACTACGCCTGTATGTCGGCGGCCCACCGCCCCAGCCGGCGGGCCTTCCTCGGCGGGGCCGCCCTCGGGGCGGCCGGGGTGTTCGGGGCCGGCGGGCTGTCCGCCGCGTCGGCCGCCGGCCGACTGACCAAGGCCCAGAAGCGGGTTCTGGTCATCTTCCTGGCCGGCGGGTCGAGCCAGTTGGAGACCTGGGACCCGAAGCCCGGGACCGATACCGGCGGGCCGTTCCGGGCCATCCCCACCTCCGTCCCCGGCGTGCACGTCAGCGAGTTGCTGCCGCACACCGCGAAGCGGATGCACCGGCTGGCCTTGGTCCGCGGCGTCAACACCGCCGAGGACGAGCACGGCCGGGGGGCGACGATCATGCTCACCGGCCGGCGGCCCGAGGCCGGGATCGAGTACCCGCACATCGGGGCCGTGGCCGCCAAGCTGCTCGGCGGCGAGTCGCAGGAGCTACCCGGACACATCCACGTCCTGCCCGGCGGCGGGGGCGGGTTCTCGAAGCAGGACGCCGCCTTCCTCGGACCGCGGTTCGCCGCGGTGTCGCTCGGGAACGGGCAGCCGCCCCAAAACGTCCTCCGCCCCGGCGGGCTGACCGACGACGCCGACGCCCGCCGGGAGGCACTGCGGAAGCGGCTGGACGACCGGTTCGCGGCCAGCCGCAAGAGCGCCGCGACGGAGGCCTACGCCGAGTCGTTCGACCAGGCCGAGCGGGTCTTCCGCCGGGCCGAGGTGTTCGCCGCCGACCAGGAGCCGTCGGCCCTGGCCGACCGGTACGGCCGGCACGACTTCGGCCGGCACCTGCTGCTGGCCCGGCGGCTGTTGGAAGCCGGGGTGCCGTTCGTCCGGGTGACCCACTCGAACTTCGACACCCACCACGAGAACTTCGACTTTCACCTCGAACAGGTCGGCGAGTTCGACCGCCCGTTCGCCACCCTGTTCGACGACCTGGCCGACCGCGGGATGCTGGACAGCACCCTCGTGGTGGTCATGTCCGAGTTCGGCCGGACCCCGCGGATCAACCACCTGTACGGCCGGGACCACTGGTCGAAGGCGTGGTCGGTGGCCCTGGGCGGGTGCGGGATCAAGGGCGGGGCGGTGGTCGGCAAGACGAACGCCAACGGCACCGCCGTGACCGACCGGGAGGTGAACGGCGGGCACCTGTTCCACACCTACCTGCGGGCGGTCGGGCTGAACCCGGCCAAGAACTTCTACCCGAACGACCGGCCGGTCCCGGTCGCCGACCCGAAGGCCGCCGCCATCGACGAGGTGCTGGCGTGAGCGCCCCGCCGATCCGGCCCGACGGCGTCTGGAAGGTCGGCAAGCCCTTGATCGGCTGCCGGTTCGACCCGTCCGGCCGGTTCCTGTTCACCTCGGCCGAGGACCACGTCGTCCGCCGGCTCGACCTCCGGACCGGCGGGGTGGTCGGGTTCACCGGGCACGCCAGTTGGGTCCGGGGGATGGCGTTCATCTCCCATACCCGGCCGGTGGTGCGGGCGGTCACGGACCCGCCGCCCGGGCTACTGGCGGTCGGCGGTGGGCCGGCCCGGCCCGCGGCCCCGCGGCCGGAGCCGTTCACGGTCGTCTCGGGCGACTACCACGGCCGGCTGCTGTGGTGGCGGGGCGACCTGCCGGCCCCGCAGTTCGTCTGGACGGCCGAGGCCCACGCCGGCTGGGTCCGGGCGGTAGCCGTCAGCCCGGACGGGTCGGTCGTCGCCTCGTGCGGCAACGACCACCTGGTCAAGCTGTGGCGGGCGGCCGACGGCTCGCCCGTCCGGACGCTCGCCGGGCACGACTGCCACGTCTACAACCTGGCGTTCCACCCGACCGGCGACCGGCTGGCGTCGTGCGACCTGAAGGGGGTGGTCAAGGACTGGGACTGGCGGGCCGGCCGGTGCGTCCGCGACCTCGACGCCAAACCGCTGCACAAGTACGACGGCGGGTTCCGGGCCGACATCGGCGGTGCCCGGGGGATGGCCTTCGACGGGGCCGGGTGGCGGCTGGCGGTGGCCGGGATCACGAACGTGTCGAACGCCTTCGCCGGGATCGGCAAGCCGCTGGTGATGACCCTCGACTGGGCGACCGGCAAGCCGACCCAGCACAAGCCGAAGGAGGCGTTCGAGGGGACGGCCTGGGGCGTGGCCTTCCACCCGTCGGGGGCGGTGGTCGCGGCCGGGGCGCGGAGCGGCGGCCGCGTCTGGGTCTGGGCCGGCGACGACCCGGCCGGCACGTTCACGACGAACGTCCCGTCGGATTGCCGCGACCTGGCCTTAAGCCCCGCCGGCGACCGGGTGGCGGTCGCGTGTTACGACGGGACGGTCTACCTCTACGCGCTGGCCCTGACCGCGACCGCACCGCCGCCCCGGGTTGCGGCGGTCCCATCGACCGCGGCCGCCCGATCCGGCATCCCCGACCGTTGATCAGAACAGCGGCTCGAACCCGGCCGCGGCGAAGTGCCGGTCGTTGGTGAACGCCCGGGCGATCCCGAGCCGCCGCATGACGGCGAAGGATATCTGGTCCACGATCCCGGTCCCGCCGGCCTCGCCCCGGTCGTAAGCCGCCCAGGCGGCGTCGACCTCGTCCGGGGTCGGGACGATCAACGTACCGGCCCGCTGAAGGTCCCTCCGCAGGTCGGACACGGCCTTCCGGAACGGCCGGCGGGCGGCCATATTCCCGCACTCGAAGAACACGGGCTCGGTGGAGAACAGGCGCCCGCCCCCGACCAATAGGCGGTCGAAGGCGTCCGTCGCCTCGGCGTGCCACTGGTCGCGGTCGTCCCAGACGGCGATCAGCCCGACCGAATCGAGGAACGATTTGATCACGGCTGGTGGTCGTTGTGGGTGTCGCGGGCGCTGCGCACCGGCCCGCCGTCGTCGAACCGGTGGGCGAGGATCGCGTAGATCGGCCTCATGTCCGGGTCGATATGGGCATACCGCGGGTGCCGCGGGTCAGTTACCGGCATCTCGTCGGGGGTCGGCGGCTCCTCGACCGGCGGCGGGACCCGTTTCGGCTCGAACTCGACCTCGCACCGGTCCGGCAGCGCGACCGGCTCGGTCGGGCGGAACACCCCGTTCTCGTAGATCGCCCGGACCGTCATGACGCCCCTCCTCCCACCCAGTAGACCCTAACGACCCTGGGCGGCGGCCCGGGGGTTCGCCCACCCGACCGGCAGGAGCTTCGGCCGCGGCACCACCACACCGGTGATCCCGCCGTGCCGCTCGGCCAGCCCGGCCGCCCCGAGCCGGAGGAAGTCGAACACCCCCGGCTCCGGGTGCCCGGCCAGGTACTCCCGGACCAGCTCGGCCATCCGGGCGTCGTACCGGTCCTTCGAGTGCGAATGCACCGCGTATCGGCCGGGGTGGCGGCGGAGGTCGCCGTCGAACGCCGGGCTCATGTGGTACAGCTCGTGGAACACCGTCACCAACTTCTCCTCGAACGGCTGGTCGAGGAAGCGCGGCAGGCAGAACGTCAGGACGTAGAGCATCTCGGCCCCGTCCACGAAGAGCCGCTGCACCTGGTACTCGACCGCCCCGTGCCGGCGGGTCAGCACGCCGTCCCGGAACCGCAGCGGCGTGACCCGGGCCTGGAGGCCGTACCGGCTCCGGTTCCGGCTGCCGGTGAAGGTCAACAGGACCGCCCCCATTCGGACGTGGGCCAGGGCGTCGCACCGGGCGGCGATGTCCTCGCACACCCGCCGCATCCGGCCGCAGAAGTCGAGCGGCGGCCGGCCCGGGGGGGCGGCCCGGGCCGGCCGGCGGGGGGCGGCCACCCACCGGACCGGGAGCGGCCGG